>CAKOWP010000053.1 GCA_934122385.1 uncultured Clostridia bacterium
AGAACAACAGGATGTTGTGCAAAACATCAAAGAGATATTACTACAGCAGTTAAAAGAGCTAGACATATTGCTGTATTGCCATATGCTCAACAATAATAAGCATAAAAAAGACTAAAACTTGAAATTACAAAGTTTTAGTCTTTTTTTAGCCCGAGACACTAATGGGTCTTAGATAGGAGAAATAGAATCAAGTAATTTAAACTGTTTTTCTATTTCGCTTATAATATCTGAATTTGTTGATTTAAAGACACTGATTCTAATGATAGGGCCGTGTTTTGAATCACTTGTATCATTGCAGCTTATGAAAACTGGCGATACATTTGGGATTTGAGAACAAGCAAAATTATATTTTGCTAATTCAAATTGATACTGATTTGGAACTGAGTTTCCAAGCAGTCCTACTGTAATGGATAATGATGGCCTACTGATATCTTCATATAAAAAATTTATATTTAGATATGTTTTGTTGCTATCTACTGAAGGCCTTAGTGTAATAAAGCTACTTGTTTTCATTGCTAACATATTGTTTGCGATAGATAATAGTGCTGGCAGCTCAGAAAAAGGCTTCCGAAGATAGAAATCTAGTGAAAGTAACCGATCTGTATGAATGCTCATAATATTGTCAATACTGAAATATGTTTCTATCTTTTCAGATGGGTAGATATCAAAAATTACTATTGTTACTGTTTTGTTATCTTTTGCCACTGAAAAAATTGGAACATAATGCGTATTGGATCTTTTAAAATCAGAAAATTTAAGCAAGGTATCAGATGTTTCTGTTGATATCTCATCTAAATCTCTATTGATTTCAATAGAAGCAAAGTTTTTTTTGCAACGATGCAAGCCCAAATATAAGTAATTATCTTGACGGTTATTTTTCATATAATTTCTTACTTCAATGTCATTGTCACTAATTTTACCATTTAGTACCATGTTATTGAAAATCAGAAATAAATTCTTTAATTCAACAAATTCATTCCGAAGTGTAAATTTAAATTTAAAAAGTTCCATGATGTTTTCCTCCTATAAAATGCTTTTAATAGTCAAATTATACCATAATTTACATAAAAAATCAATTGGCGCTATTGTAAAAATGTGCAATTTATAGTAAAATATAATAGATTAAAAAGAGAAAAGAAGGTAAAAAAATGTTAGAAAAATTAGGAATCGATACAGAACTAGAAAATTTATCAAAAGAAGTAGAAAATGAAATAAAAGAACAATTTAATGCGATGGACGAAATATGTGAAAAAAATAGTATGAAAGTTCTATCAGCATTCCAAGAATGTAACTTGCAGGAAATGCATTTAAACTCATCAACAGGATATGGAATTGACGAATCAGGAAGAAATAAAATTGAAGAGATTTATGCAAAAGTATTTAAAGCAGAAGATGCACTAGTACGTGCACAATTTATATCAGGAACACATGCGTTAGCAATAACTTTATCTGCATTATTACGCCCAAATGACACAATGATAAGCATTACAGGAGAACCATATGACACACTTCAAACTGTTATAGGATGTAATGATACAAAAAGTAAAAGTTCATTGAAAACTTTTGGAATTAAGTATGAACAAATAGAACTTGTAGAAAATGATTTTGATATAAAAACAATTCAAGAAAGATTAAAAAAACAGGATGTTAAATTAGTTGAAATTCAAAGGTCAAGAGGATATTCAACAAGAAAAAGTTTGACAATTGAAAAAATTGAAAAGGCAATAAAAGCAATTAGAGAAGTTAACAAAGATGTAATAATTATGGTCGACAATTGTTACGGAGAATTTGTTCAAGATAAAGAGCCAATAGAAATCGGAGCAGATATTGCAGTAGGTTCATTAATGAAAAATTTAGGAGCAGGAATTGCAACATCTGGAGCATATATAGTTGGTAGAAAGAATTTAATAGAACTATGTGCGGAAAGATTAACTGCACCTGGAATTGGAAAAGAAATAGGACCATCATTAGGACAAAATACACAATTGTTAAAAGGTTTATTCTTTGCACCACAAGTTGTAGCATCTAGTGTAAAAACAGCAATATTTGCAAGTAGAATATTAGAAAAATTGGGATATGATGTTGAACCAAAATATGATGAAGTAAGAGCAGATATTGTTCAAACAATTAAACTAGGAAGTGAGGAAAATTTAGTTAAATTCTGTCAAGGAATTCAAATGGGTTCACCAATTGATTCAAATGTAATTCCATTTCCTAGTGACATGGGTGGTTATGAGGACAAGGTTATAATGGCAGCTGGAACTTTTACAGAAGGGTCAACAATTGAATTGAGTTGTGATGGACCAATTCGTGAGCCATTTATTGCTTATATGCAAGGTGGACTTACTTATGAGTATGGTAAGTTTGGTATTCTTAAGGCAATTCAAAAAATAAAAAATTAAAAAATAGGGATTGGGGGACGGGTCTTGAATCCCGAAAAATTATATAAATTAATTATTTATGGTATTTTTAAAATTTCGGGATTCAAGACCCGTCCCCCAATCCCGAAAAATTTGGGAGAAATATATGAATGTAATAGTAATTGGTGGAGGTCCTGCTGGAATGATGGCTGCGATTGCTTCTGCTGAAAATGGAAATAATGTAATTTTATTAGAGAAAAAAGAGAGACTTGGAAGAAAGCTGTTGATTACAGGTAAGGGAAGATGTAATATAACATCTTCTTTGCCAATTGAGGAGTTTATACAAAATATACCTGGTAATGGTCAGTTTTTGTACAGTGCTTTTAAAAATTATACAAATAACGATATAATAAATTTTTTAAATGAAAAAGGTTTAGAAGTTAAAGAAGAGAGAGGAAATAGAATTTTTCCTGTAACAGACAAGTCATTGGATGTTTTAAAATGTTTTACAAAAAAATTGAAAGAGTTAAATGTTAAAATCGAATATAATATGAAAGTTACTGAAATTGTTCCGAAAGATGAAGATGGAAAATTGAAAGTGAAGACTGTAGAGAACAAAGAAAATAACGGAGGCAATATCCATAATAGGTATAAGAATAAAAACAATATTAAAACTTTTGAAGCGGATAAAGTAATATTAGCAACTGGAGGAAAAAGTTATCCACTGACAGGCTCAACTGGTGATGGGTATGAATTAGTTAGAAAATTAGGACATACTGTAACAAAGATTAGACCATCATTGGTTCCTTTGGAGGCTTTTGAACAAAATATGTGTAAAGATTTGCAAGGTTTATCTTTGAGAAATGTAAATATCGAATTAAAAAATAAGGAAAATAATAAAATTATTTATCAAGATTTTGGTGAGATGCTATTTACACATTTTGGAGTATCAGGACCTACAATTTTAAGTGGTTCAGCACATTTGGTCAGATATAAGAATATTGATGAGCTTTTGAAAAATAAAAGAATTGTTTTAAGTATAGATTTTAAACCAGCATTATCTGAAGAAAAGTTAGATGAGAGAATATTAAGAGACTTTGCAGAATTTAAAAATAAGCAATTTAAAAATAGTTTAGATAAATTGTTGCCACAAAAGTTGATTCCAGTAATTATTGAAAAAAGTGGAATAAATCCTAATAAAAAAGTTAATGAGATTAATAAAAAAGAAAGACATAGACTTGTTAATTTATTAAAGAATTTTGAAGTTACTATAAGAGGATTTAGACCTATTGATGAGGCTATAGTTACAAGTGGGGGAATAAATATTAAAGAGATAAATCCTAAAACAATGGAATCAAAATTAGTTGATGGTTTATATTTTGCTGGTGAAATTATTGATGTTGATGCTTACACTGGAGGATTCAACCTTCAAATAGCGTATTCAACAGGATATATAGCAGGGAATAATATGTGACAAAATTTGACAAAAATGTGAGACAAACTCGGATAGTTATAATTGCCGTGTTTAATAAAATTTGAGGTAAATGAAAACTGTCCTATTTGTCTTAAAAAGGGAGAAATATGGAAAAATTTATTTCAATTAAGGAGAATGTACAAACTGAAATAGTTGTAAAAAAATCTAAATTTATATGTAATCTGATAAAAGTAGAAAGTCAAGAAGAAGCAGAAGAGTATATTAAAAAAATCAAAAGAAAGTATTATGATGCAAGACATAATTGTGTAGCTTACAGGGTTATAGAGAATGAACAAGTAGTAGAAAAATCAAGTGATGATGGCGAACCATCAGGGACTGCAGGTGGACCTATGCTTAATATTTTGCAAAAAAATAATTTGGGCAATGTTTTAGTTGTAGTAACAAGATATTTTGGTGGAGTATTACTTGGAACAGGAGGCTTAGTTAGAGCGTATTCAGATGCAACACTTGATGCAATAGAAATTTCAGAAAAGGTTGAGAAATGTATAGGAATAGAGGCAAAAGTAGAATTAGATTATAATAATTTGGAATCTTTTAAATATTATTGTAAAAAAAATAATATTTATATAAAAGATTATGATTATTCAGAGAAAATTATTTGTAAAATACAGCTAGAAGAGGGGAATAAAGGAAGACTAGAAGATGATTTTAATACAAAAAAAGTTAATTTGATAAATTTAAAGTTTTTATCTAAAAAATTAATAGAGAAAAGTATAATAAATTAATGTTTTTGTAAATAATTGGAAAAAATAATTGAAAAATATTAAAAATAATAATATAATCAGAACTGTAAAAAATTTACAGTTCTTTTATTTATTGAGAACAGAAGATTAGCAAACATGATATACATAAAATATCTAAAAGAAACTAAAGATAGGGGAGATAAAAAATGAAAGAAAAAACAACTATTTTAATAGCAGATGATAATCAAGAATTTGCTCAAACACTTGCTAAATATATTCAAGAGCAAGAGGATATGGAAGTGATAGGTATTGCTAAAGATGGAGAAGAAGCAATAGATATGATTGCTAATATAATGCCTGATGTTGCATTATTGGATGTTATTATGCCACATCTAGATGGTATAGGGGTCCTAGAAAAAATGAATATGATAAAATGTGATAAAAAGCCACTTTGTATAATGCTTTCTGCTGTTGGACAAGATAAAATTACTCAAAAAGCAGTTGGACTTGGAGCAGAATATTATGTTGTAAAACCATTTGATATAGAATTATTAATAAAAAGAATAAAGGAATTAAAGAATTTTATACCAAATAGAAGTACAGATACTTTTATTACAAGAGATATAAAAACGCAATATGTGGAAATTCCTGAGGATGGAATTAAAAATCAAGATAATTTGGAGGCTTTAGTAACTAATATAATTCACGAAGTGGGTGTACCAGCACATATAAAGGGATATCAATATTTGCGTGAGGCTATTATTATGGTTGTTAATGATATTGATGTGATAAATCAAATTACTAAAAGCTTATATCCTAAAATTGCTACAAAATTTAACACAACTCCAAGTCGTGTTGAACGTGCAATTAGACATGCAATAGAAGTTGCTTGGGGTAGAGGAGACCAAAAGACAGTTGAGAAAATATTTGGTTATACCATTTCTGCGGCTAAAGGAAAGCCTACAAATTCGGAATTTATAGCAATGATTGCTGATAAGTTGAGATTGGAATTAAAGAGTGCTTAGTCTGATAAACTTTTCTTATTCATTGGTTCGTGTTTTGAATATTTAAAACATGAATTATTAATAAAAACAATATTTATTTTATATTATTCATTAATTGGAGTAACTATCATAGCTTTTTCCTTGATTATAGCATTAGTTATAATTATTAGCAAAAGTAGATAAACAATAAAAAAACACATCTGTCTTGACAGGGCGATGTGTTTTTTACATACAAACCTGGCAAACCACGTTTGTGGTTTCTCCATTTCCTATTATTATACTTTGAATTAATGATAAAGTCAATAAATTTTATTATTCTTCTAAATTTTTTAATCCAAACTCAATTATTTGGTTTACTACACTATTAAAACTTAATTCATTTTTTTCAGCTAAATCACTAATTTTATCAAAAGTTTCTCCACTTATTCTTATTGTTCTAGTTACTGTATCATTGCTTTTTTTTGTTTTTTCAATTTTTAATTTTTTCATTTTTATCACCATAATTATTTTAACCAAAAAAAAGTTAAAAATAAGTACACAAAATGTGTACAAAAAATAAATAATGTGTTATAATTTGTAATATAAAGAAAGGGGGAAAAAATATGGAAGAAAAGAAAAAAAGCAAAGCTGTAAAAATTGTAGCAGGAGTGGTTGTGATAGCTTTCATTATAGCAATAGTAATATTTGCTAATAATCAAAAAAAGAAAGAGGAAGCAAAGAAACAATTAAATGAGGCTATATCTAAAGTAACTGATATAAAAAAAGATAATATTAGTAGTATAGCAAATAACACAGAAACTTCTAATATTAAAGATAACATAGAAAAACAATATGCTGAAGTTAGTGTTGGGCAAACTATTACAGTAGATGATTATCTTGAATATTCATTTATAGATACAAAATTTACAAATAAGCTAGAGCCAACAAATCCAAAATCATATTATCATTACTATGAAGCAAAAAGTGCAGATAATATTCTTTTATCTATAAAAACAAAGATTAAAAATTTGCAATCAGAAGAGTTTGATGGAGAACAAATACCAAAGGCAACTGTTTTATACGATGGAAAATATAAATACAGTTGTACATTAATTGTAGAGGAAGATGATGGTTCAGATTTAGATGGATATGATTGGTATATGGACATAGAACCATTAAAGAGTAAAAATTTTTACTATTATGCAGAATTACCAAAAGAGGCTAGAGAAGATGGAAAACCATTAGTATTAAGATTAGATTTGAAGGGAAACTCTTATGAATTAAAAATAAGATAAAGTAAAAAGCAATAGATCAAAAATCTATTGCTTTATTTAACAATAAAGAACCGTGTCAAAATAATGACACGGTTTTTGCTTATTTTTTTGAAATTTCTTTTGCAATTTTCTTTTCATTTTTGCATGTGCAAGGAATGAAAAACAAAAAAGTTATTGCAATTTCGTCCAACGCTGTTCTAAAACCTTCAAAAAAATCTTTCATATAAGCTCCTTTCATAAGCTATGCTAAATAAGTATCAATTACATTATAACATAAAAACAAAATTATACAAAATTTAGAATGTAATAGAATAAAACAACAATAAAAAAGCAAACTAAAATAAATGTAGAAAAGGAGTGAAAAAAATGAAAGTATCTTTTATAAAATATGAAAAAGACTATCAAATTCCAAAACTATTAGGAATGAACATAGAAGAAATAAAAGAACCAGAAGAAATTGACAATAAAATAGAAGAACTAAAAAAACAAAAATATACAACAATAGTAATACCAAATGAATTAGTAAGTTTTTCGCAAGATATAATAAGTAAATACAAATATGATCCAACATTAAATATAGTAATAGTTCCATCAAAAAATAATTAAATTAGGAATAAACCCCAAATAACCTCATATACATTTATAAAGAAAAACTGTAAGGAGGTAAAAAATGATAGAAGCACAAAGAGAAAACTTAAATATA
>CAKOWP010000054.1 GCA_934122385.1 uncultured Clostridia bacterium
TTTTTTTCTAATATATCTTCTAATTCTTCCTTAGAAAATTCATATTTTTTATTGCAAAAGTGGCAAACCAATTCGGCTTTTCCATCTTCTTCAATCATTTCTTTTAAAACATCTTTATCTAATGTTGCAAGTCCATCTTCCATGTGCTCTTTTGAACAGTCACATTCATATACTGGTGTTATATTTTCTTCGATTAATTTAACATTTTCATCACCTGTTACAGATTTTGCTATTTCTAATAATGTCATATTTTTATCTAACATTTTTGAAATTGATCCTGCTTTAAATATTGATTGTTCTATTTTTGATATTTCTTCATCTGTTGCATCTGGCATTGGAGTAATTATATACCCTCCTGCTGATTTAACTCCATTTTTATCTACTAAAACACCTAAAGCAACTGCTGTATTTTTTTGTTCTGATTTTGCAAAATATTCTGCAAAGTCTTCTGCTATTTCTCCTGAAATTAGTGGACATATTCCAACATATGGTTCTTTTAATCCTATGTCTTTTATAACATTTATGAACCCTGCATTTCCAACTGCTCCACCAACATCTAATTTCCCCATATCATTTAATGGTAAGTCCACAACCGGATTTTCTACATATCCTTTTACTCTTGGGAAGTTGTCTGCTGTTACAAGCATTGTTCCAAGTGGGCCATTTCCTTTCATTTGAACTGTTAATTTGTCTTTTGCACTTTTCATTTCATTTCCCATTATTGCTGAAATTGTAAGTAAACGTCCAAATGCTGCTGTTGCTACTGGGCTTAAATCATGTATTTTTCTTGCTTCTTCTACAAGTTCTGTTGTGCTTGCGCATACTACTGATATTTTTCCATCATATGCTAAAAATTTCATTATTTTGTCTTGCATTTTTTGTCTCCCTTTTTATAATTTTATTATTATCGTTTTATTAAAATTTGATAATATATTGTTTTGAAATACCGCGTAAGCGACCAAACGAACAAATATGAGTGCGAACTGGAGCAAACTACATACTAGTATTTTAAATATGGAGTTTGCGACACCAAGGTATAAAAAACAATATATTATCAAATTTTTTTAAAAAACTATCTGTATTCTTTATTCATGAATTTGGAACATATCCTTTCCTTCCCCACAAACTGGGCAAACCCAGTCATCTGGTAAATCGTCAAACTTTGTTCCTTTTGCAATTCCTGCTTTTTCATTTCCGAATTTTGGATTATAAATATATTTACATTGTGTACATTCATATTGTTCTTTTCCTGTTCTTTCAACAGAAAAGTTTTTATAACCTGCAGCAATTGCAACTATTACTATTAATAAAAATGACAATGCTTTCCAAATTCCACTATCACATAAGATTACTGCAAACATTCCAAATATTGCACTTATTCCATATAAAATTAAAACTGCTTGTTTTTGGCTAAATCCTTTTGCAACTAACCTGTGATGTAAATGTCCTTTATCTGCTTTGAATACTGCTTTTATTGATTTTCCTTTTATTAATCTTCTTATTATTGCCCAAACTGTATCAAATATTGGTAGTCCCAAAACAATAAGTGGTAAAACGATTACTGCCGCTGTATATGTTTTAGCTGACCCTAATATTGAGATTACTGCTAATGAGAATCCTAAAAAGTTTGAGCCTGTATCTCCTATAAATGTTTTAGCTGGTGTAAAATTAAATGGTAAAAATCCTACTAATGCTCCTGCTAGTGCTGTTATTAGTACTATTGATATTAATGATGATCCATTTAATACAAATATTACTAATAATGAAAGTGCTGATATTACTGATATTCCTGAAGATAGTCCATCTAAACCATCTATTAAGTTTATTGCATTTGTTACAATTATTATCCAGGCTAATGTTAGTAATACTGATGTGATTTCATGCATTTCTGGAAAATTCAAAAATGGTAATGTTATTCCATCTATTCTTATTCCAGCTGCTACAATACATATTGCACCTAATATTTGTCCTGTTAATTTTGTTAATGGTTTTATGGTTTTTATATCATCAACTATACAAAATGCTGATATTATCAATATTCCTGCTAAAAATCCTAATAGTTTTTTCCAGTATTCTTGTACACCAAATAGATTTATTGAATTTTCTATACTCATTACAATTAATAAATAAATTGTTGAAACTAAAAATCCTAATATTACTGCTGGTCCACCAAATTTTGGCATTGTTCTTTTGTGTGCTCTTCTCTCATCTTTTGGTACATCTATTGCTCCTACTTTATTGGCAATTTTTATTGTATATGGAGTAGTTACTAATGTTACTACAAACGCCAGTATAAACGCTATTGCTATGTTTCCCCACATAATTTTCTGTCCTTTCTTAAACTATTTTCAATTTTATTTCATATTGTTTTTTTCTATTTCTTCTACCATTTTTAGTCTTTCTTCATATCTTCCGCCTTTAAATTCTGTTCCTAACCAATTTCTTATTATGCAAATTGCTTCATTTGTTGTTAGGTAATCTCCTCCTAATGTTACTACATTTATGTCATCATCTGCTTTTGCATATTTTGCTGATTCTTGGTCATGAATTGATGCTGCTCTTATTCCTTTAAATTTGTTTGCTACTACTGTCATTCCATACCCTGATCTGCATACTAATATTCCGCAGTCACATTCTTTATTTTGTATTGCTTCTGCTACTTTTCTTGCATATATTGGGTAGTCTGTTCTTTCTTCTGAATCTGTTCCATAGTCTTTGTATTCTATTCCGCTTTCTTCTAAATATTTTTTTATTTCTTCTTTTAATTTGTATCCTCCGTGGTCTGCTCCCAATGCTATCATTTGTATCACTCCTTACTTTTTTATATTGGTATGATTTTAAATTTGTTACCAATATTTTTCTTTGTCCACTATATCATATTTTGTGGGTGATTACAATATTTTAGGCAAAAAAAAATGTCCTTTTGGGGACGGTTCTGTTTGAGACATCGTCTTCCAAAAGGGTATTTTTTTATTCAAACCACCATGCCTTAACTTGAAAAGTTACGGATGTTGGCCAGAAACGTGTTCCAACATAATAATTTCCAGTTAATTCGCTTATATCTATCTCTTTATACTGCCAGTCATTAGATTTTTTATAACTTCCTATCAATCTCCAATCTTCCTCATTTCCGTATGATCCCTGATATCCTAATGAAGTTACAATATTAAACCAACCATCTGATGTTGTTTTGAAAATAATATGCATTTTTTTATATTTACTTAAATCTATTAGCATTGGTGTTGTAAAACCTGAAACAACACCGCCAGACATATTTGATGTTCCAATACATGTAGCAACAGAACTATTATATGTTATTTTCCATGAACTCGAATATTGATACCATGTATTAAAATAATTATTCTCTCTTAGCTCTTCTCCTGCCCAATAAATAGGAAAAATTGCTTTATCTTCATAATATGTTGTAATTTCTTCTTCTATTTCTTTATGCAAGGTATATATATATACATCACTTATAACATTTGGTATAGAAATTTTTTCCTTATTATCCTTCAGCAATGAGCATTTTTTTCCTGTGTAAACAATTCCTAACTCCTTATCATTTTCTATTTCTATTGTAGCTTCATATGGTGAGTTATATGCAACTCTTCCAACCTTATTATCCATCATCGCACTTTTTCCAATTGGCTTTCTTATATTACAATATTTTTCTGCCTTTATACTTTTTTCTGTTTTATTTCCATTTCCAGTTGTTATTATAAATTGATTTTCTTCTCCAATTTTTGATGTATAATCAATTCCTATTTTGGTTTTTGTTCCACTTGCTGTTTCTATTGTTTTCCCATTTGGGTAATCTACTTGTTTTATTCCGTTTTCTTCATCTGATATTGTTAACTTTAATTTGCAATTTTCATTATCTATATCTTTTATTTCATATTTAAAACTAAGGTCATCTTCTTTGTATTCATAACTTACAATATTAAAACTTTCATCAATATAGAATATACTTATATTTTCATCTTTGTTAAGTGTTACAATTTTATTATTTGATGATGCATCATCTTTAACGTCTACTATATATTTATTATTTATTGTTTTGTTCAATTCATCTTGTGTTAAATCCTGTAATTTAGCATTCCCCTCTTTTTCAGTCTGTATTGCCGTCAACGCTTCTTGAATTTCATCTTGTGCTTCAATTTCTTGTTTTGAATAATTTGTTAGTTTTCTATTATCTGTTTTTATTGTTTTAATTTTAAATATACTTATTATAGCTAATACAAATGCTATTATTGATATTAGTAAAATTATTTGTTTTTTTATTGTTGCATTTTTAATGTACCTATATACAGAGATTTTATTTTTTTCTTTTAAATTACCTGTGTGTGTGTGTGTGTGTGTGTGTGTGTGTGTACTCTCTCAACGTTTTCAGCGTTTCTATTCATTCTTAATCTCTCCCTTTTTTTTTGATATTTAACTATAATTTTATATTATCATACTAAAAAATATTATTCAAGTTTTTTTATTAATTGTCAAAAATATTTTTTGTAATAGTTATAGTTTCAAAATTTGAAAAAATGTCCTTTTCAAGGACGATGTCTCAAACAGAACCGTCCCAAAAAGGACATTTTTTTATTTAATTGCCCCTTCTGCATATTTATTATTAACAATCTTATCATAAGGAGCCTTAACTTTAAGTTCACCGGCCAAGCTCATAACCTCTTGTAATTTATCAAAACTCTCTTGTTTTAGAACTGGAGTTTCATTCCAAGCATCAATATCTTTGTAGCTTTGAATTGCAGTTGTTAAAAGGTCAATATCAGTGTCTGGGAAGAAACTTTGAATTGCTTCTGCTATTTCTTTTGCAGTATGTTCTTTAACCCATTTTTGTCCTTTGTAGATTGCATTCGTAAAGTTTTGAATTGTAGCTTGATTATTTTCAATATAACTTTTCTTTGCAAAATATGCTGTATATGGTATTTCTCCTGCTTCTTTTCCAACTGATGCTACAATATGACCTTTGCCTAATTTTTCTATGTTAGATGCAGTTGGTTCAAAAAGTGTTACATAGTCAGCACTTCCTGATGTAAAAGCACTTGCCATCAAATCGAATTTTATACTATCATCTAGTGTTAAATCTTTTCCAGGTGTTAGTCCTTTTTGTTTAATTACATACTCTAATGTCATATATGGAACTCCACCTTTTCTGCCTGGTATTACTGTTTTTCCTTTTAACATATTCCAATCAAAGTTATCAATTTTTTCTTTTGATACTAAAAATGATCCATCTCTTTTTGTTAGTTGTGCAAATACTTGTGTATAGTCTTCTTTTCCTTCATTATATACATATATTGATGCTTCTGGTCCTGCAAATCCAATTTGAGATTCACCTGATAATACTGATGTCATTACTGCGTCTGCTCCTTGCCCTGTTGTTAAGTCTATTTCTATGTTGTAATCTTTAAAATATCCGTTGTTTATTGCTACATATTGTGGTGCATAAAATACTGAACGTGTTACTTCATTCATTTTTATTACTGTTGAATTACTGTTTGTTTTGTTATTGTTTTTTTGATATATTGCTATTCCTGCAATTATTGCAATTATTAAGAATATAACGATTAACATTATTATTTTTCTTTTCACAATAGTCCTCCTAAATATGTTGCAATTCTTTTTATTATTTATTGTAATTTTTGATAAATTATTTAAAACAAGAATTGCTCCAAAACATTATTTTCGGATAAATTTTTCAAGCAATAAAACTCCTCCATACATAACTCCTGCGACAATTCCTAGAATAATAACACTTGTCATAACCAAATCAAGTTTAAATACCTGACCACCATATACAATTAAATATCCTAACCCTGCCTTTGAAACTAAGAACTCACCAGATATTACACCAACTAATGAAAGCCCTATATTTACTTTTAAAGAATTTATAAATGTTCCTATATTTGCTGGTATAACTATCTTTGTAAGTAATTGAAGTTTGGTACTGCTAAAAGTTTTTGCCATTTTGATTATTTCTTTGTCAGTTTTTAAATATCCATTTAGCATTTCTAATACTGTAACTATTAAAGAAATTAAAATTGCCATCGTTATGATCGCTGGAGTGCCTGATCCGGACCCAAATTATGATTATTGGACCAAGTGCAACTTTTGGCAAACTGTTTAATACTACTAAAAATGGCTCCGATACTTTTGCTAAGAATTTAGACCACCATAAGATTATAGCAATTGCAACTCCCATCAATGTTCCAAGTCCAAATCCTACAATTGTTTCATATACTGTTACTTTTACATGTTTTAGCAAATCGTTTGATGTCAAATGTGTAAATGTACTCCATATTCTGCTTGGTTGGCTTGTTATAAAACTGTCTATTATTTTTGCGTTCGCTAAGGCTTCCCAAATCACTAAAAATCCTATTAAAATTGTTAATTGAGTGGCTACTACTAGCAATTTTTTTCTTTTTACTTTTTTTAAATATTTTTTTCTTTCTTGTGATATTTTATTTTTCATCTACACCAAGCTCCTTCCATAAGCAGTCAAAATATCTGCTGAATTTAGGACTTTGTCTGCAATTTATTGGTGTTCTATTTTCCATTTCAAAATCAATTTTGTGAATATCTTTTATTGTTCCGGGCCTTTTGCTTAATACAAGCACTCTGTCTGACATACTTATTGCTTCTGATATGTCATGTGTTACGATTAGTGCCGTAATTTTTTCTTTTCTTAATATTGAATAAATATCTTCTGTTACCATTATTCTTGTTTGATAATCTAATGCAGAAAATGCTTCATCTAAAAGTAATATTTTTGGCTTTACTGCAAGTGTTCTAATTAGCGCAACTCTTTGCCTCATTCCACCTGATAATTCTGATGGATATTTGTTTTTGAAATCGTATAAGTTATATTTTTTTAGTAGTTCTTTTACATATTCAATATTTTCTTTGGTCTTTATTCCTTTTATTTCTAGTCCAAATAGTGTGTTACTTAATATATTTCTCCATTCTAATAGACAGTCTCTTTGTAGCATATATCCTATTTTGGGAGATATTCCGCTGACTTTTTCTCCTTCTATGTAGATTTCTCCTTCCGTTTTTTCTTCTAGACCTGCTATTATTGAGAGTAGTGTTGATTTTCCGCATCCACTTGGTCCTATTATGCTTACAAATTCTCCCTCTTTTATTCTGAAATTTACATTTTTTAGTGCTTGTATTTCGTCTTCTTTGTTTTGATATTTTTTTCCTATATTTTT
>CAKOWP010000055.1 GCA_934122385.1 uncultured Clostridia bacterium
AGCGGAGTGTGTTGCCACCTTTAACTCTTTGATGTTTACATACTACTTCCACGACTTCTGGTTGTGAGATTGATATAAGGGGGTGGTTAATATGGTAGAATCAGCATTATTAAGTATTATATACCTACTTTTTTTCGGATTAGTAGGAATGACTATCATAAATGTTGCCTTGTTAATCATCATTTGTGTTTTACTACATAGGCAATAAAAAATAAACCATTCTGCTTTTGACGGAGTGAATGGTTTATCTATTTCTCTGGCAACCACTTTCGTGGCTCTTATTTTCTATTTTTATTATACACAGATTTTTATAAAAAGTCAATTTTTTATAGTAATATTTTATAAAAATTCCCCGCCTTAGCCGTAAGATGTCTTGAATTTTTAAGGACCTGCTCCTAAAAACAGGTGGGTGCCTACCACAATACTCTTGGGTTTCTTACATAAAATGCAAGCATACACGCCATATTATGAGATTGGCTCCTCTTACAAACTTGTAGGTTCTAAAAATTCTGTCTACACGCACTATGCAGGGTAAATTAATAACTTAATTATTAGATTATCTATAGTTTAGCATATAAATAAATTTGTTTCAAATAAAATAAATCTATATAAACTTGATTATATATTATTTATATTATTTTATCTCTTTTTAAATAATTTATTCTAACTTTATTTAATTTTTTCAAAATTGATTAGAAGAAAAATTTATGTTAAAATAATTTAAATATTGTGTATAATTGTTAAGTGTCTTTAAATTCTTTATTTAATTTTCCAATAGCTTTAGTTTCAATTCTTGACACATATGAACGAGAAATTCCCATTAGTTCTGCGATTTCATGTTGAGTTTTTGGCTTATGGCCTCCAAGGCCAAAACGTAATTCTATAATTGTTTTTTCTCTATCTTTTAGAACTTCACCAATTTTTTTATATAGTAATTTTATTTTCATTTTTAAGTCAACCTCATCTTCTATATTTCTTTCATCATTTTCAAGGACTTCCTGTAATGTAACAACATTATCATCTTTATCTTTTCCAATAGGTTCATTTAAATATACTTCTGCATTTAGTTTTTTTGTTGAACGCAAGTACATTAATATTTCATTATCTATACACCTAGAAACATATGTACTTAATTTTGATCCTTTATCAGTATTAAAGCTATTAATACCTTTTATCAAACCAATTGTTCCAATAGAAATTAAATCATCTTGTTCAATTTTTGTATTTGAATATTTTTTCACTATATGGGCGACTAATCTTAAATTTCTTTCAATTAAAACATTTCTAGCATCTTCATCTCCTTTTTTTAGAAGTTCTAAATATTGGGACTCTTCTTCACTTGTTAATGGTTCAGGAAATAAGTTGCTTCCTGAAATATAACCGAACAGCGAACACTGCAGAATGTAAAAAGTTCAAAAGTCCTAAAATACTAATACTACAAAGTGCTTCTAACATTAATGCACCTCCAAATCTTATATATAGAATTATATGAGGGGATAAAAGCAAAAGTGCAAGTACAAAAAGATTTTATAATCTTATTGTAAAACTTAGCAAAATATGATATAAAAAGTATAGAAATAAACGAAAGAAAGGTGTATTTTAATGAATAAAAATCAAAATTTAAATAGTAAAAATAATATTATATATTCTAATAAAATATTTGATAGTTCAAATGAAGAAAGACCAGGTCTTATTCTTAAAGAACTAGAAGAAAAAAATATTGAAGGTAAATCAGATAGAATTCTTGCCATTTTGCTAAAATATAAAATTAATGGTAAAGAACAGGAAGCTATAATAGGTACTTTAAAAAATACAGTAGATCGCACTGAAAAATCTAAAATTATAATGGAATATCTTACTGAACAATTTCACGAAAATTTTGACGGAAAACCGGGATTTGCTAGTTATTATAAATTGATGCAATATAAAAAGAAAGAGGGAGTTAATTTTGAGTTAACAGTTGAAGGTATTAGGATGCTTTCTATAAAAGATAAAGGCGATGTTGAAATACCAAAAACAGTTGTTGATAATGGAAACGGCAAAATGAATAAAATTTATATAGATGAAGATATTGAATTAATGAGAAAACAACAAAATACTGAAATATTAAAATACATAAAAGAAGAGGAACAAGAAAAAAAATGGGATGTTAGAAGGGAAAAAATATTAAATCAACTTGAAAAAGAGAACAAAGAAGAAAAACAAAAATTTATAAACGGGGAAAAGATAACAGAATTTATAAATAAGGCAAATGAAGACGATGACATAAAAAGAGAGTTGGTTGGTGACTATTTTGTGGAATGTTTTGAAAGCAATGATGATAATAAAGTCAATTTGGCTAATGGATATGCACAAATGCAAGAAAAAGGATATGCAATTAATGTTAGGGTAGCATTAGAAGAACAAAGGGAAAAATGTTATAAATTAATTCAAATAGAACAGGGTAAACCAAAAGTGAATGATGTACAGGTGAAAAAGATTCTTGATCTTATAGATAATATAAATGAATACTTAAATTTATTTGAATTGGTAAAAGAAAAAAGAGACTGGAATGCAAGTTTTACATATAAAGCAAAGAAACTAGATTTTTCAGAAGTTAAAAAATTGTGTGAAATATATAATCCAAATGATAAAGAAATATTAAAATATTTAGAATTAAAAGAAAAAACATTAAAAGATGATAAAATAAATAAATCAGGAAAAGAGAATGAATATGGTGATTCTGAATCAATACAAAATTTAGATAAATTTTTAGTAAAAAGTTGTGTAAAGGATTATACAAAACCTAACAATTTATATTCCGCTAAAAATGCTGTAATAGAAAATGGAAAATATATGGTTAATAAATTATATGAGCATATTGCAAGAGAAATTGTAGACTATAATAGTGATTCTATAAGCATATATAATAAATATGCAGAGAAAAGTGAAGGAGTAAAAATATATCCAGTAAATGAAAAAAATGATAAAGAAAGGGATTATACAAAAACAGTAAAAAAAGCTACGGAAAAAATAATTGAAGGTGATAGGATACATCCTGATTTTGAAGATAATGGTGATAGATAAATTCAATATATAAAGGGGTGATTATATGATAATATCAGAAGCGATAAAAAAAGGAATGATAGAACTAAAAAATGGAAATGTAGAAGAACCAAAATTGAAAGCAAGACTATTAATGCAATATGTATTAAATAAATCAAGACAGTATGTAATTGTAAATGATATGGAACAACTTGATAATGCCAAAGAAAAACAATATTTGGAAGAAATAAAAATATTAAAAAAAGGAGTTCCAATTGAACATATAACACACCAAAAAGAATTTATGAAATTGAGCTTTTTTGTAGATAAAAATGTTTTAATTCCTAGACAAGACACAGAAATATTGGTTGAAGAAGTTATAAATATTGCAAAAAAAATTAATGCAAAAAAGATATTAGACTTATGTACGGGAAGTGGAGCAATTGCAGTATCACTTGCCAGATATTTACCACAGGCAGAAATTACTGCAATTGATATAAGCAATGATGCTTTAAAAATAGCAAAGAAAAATGCTATTAGTAATAATGTTCAAAATCAAATCACATTTATAAGTTCAGATATGTTTACAAATCTAAGTGAAGAAAAATTTGATATAATTGTATCAAATCCTCCATATATAAAAACTAATGTTATAAAAAATTTGGATACTCAGGTGCAAAATGAACCATATATAGCGTTAGATGGTGGAAAAGATGGATTAGATTTTTACAAAAAGATTATTAACGAATCTTATCAATATTTAAAATATAGTGGATATTTATGTTTGGAAATTGGATTTGACCAAAAAATAGATGTTATTGAACTTATTGAAAATACAGAAAGGTTTACAGGTACTTATTCAAAAAAAGATCTGTTTGATAATGATAGAATTATTGTTACAAGATTAAAATAGTTTTGAGATATATGTTTTTGAGATGTTTATACTAGAATTATGTAAAATAAAAAAGTAGTGAATGTATAAAATGGAGAATAGGAGGTAGAAAATGTCTTTTTCATCAGATTTAAAAGAAGAGCTTAGTAAAATAAGTAACTTAAATAAAAAAGATGAAGTAAAATATGAGTTAATCGGATACTTGATTTCAAAAAATGCTTCAGTTGTAAAAAATAATGTAAGGTATGCAACAGAGAGTGAGTACAATATAAATCGTTTTTCTAAGTTGTTAAGAAATTTGGAGATTGATAACAATATTGAATTTGATGGGAAATCATTTATAATTACTTTTAAAGTAAAAAATCTTATTGAAGAAGTTGAAGTTGTTGAAAATCAATTAGAAATAAAGTCCAATGTTGATTTTGAGAATGTAAAAAAAATTTCAAGTGGTCAGAGTGAAAAATTGATTCAAAATGGAAAAGATATAAAAAATAATAAATTAACAGTTATAGAAAATGATAACTGTAAAAGAGCAATTGTAAGAGGAGCGTTTTTAGGAGCGGGGTCAATAAATAATCCTAGTAGAACATATCATTTGGAAATAAATTTATCAACAAAATATAATATGGAATTTTTGGATGAAATATTAAAACAGTGTAATATAAGATGCAAAAAATTAGAAAATAATAATTCAATTTATTTGAAAGATGGAGAAGAGATTTCAGCAATTATTGCTTTATTTGGAGCAAGTAGTAGTGTTTTGAAATTTGAGGATATTCGTGTTCAAAAAGAAATGAATGGCAAAGTAAATAGAATTGTTAATTGCCAGACTGCTAATTTGAACAAAACTTTGAATGCATCTGTTGAACAAATTGATGCTATTAGAAGATTGCAACAGTCTAACAAATTTAATAATTTAGATGATAATCTTAAAGAGATTGCTTTGCTTAGATTAGAGTATCCAGATATGTCTTTGGTTGAACTTGGAAAAAAATTAAAAGAACCACTTGGAAAATCAGGAGTTAATTATAGATTAAAGAGAATTATTAAAATTGCAGAGGATTTATAAGAAAAAAGTTTGAATGCAAAAAAATATGGGAGAGTAGCAAGTTGTATTAATATACAATTGAGAATGAGCTTTAAAGGAAGTTGAAGATGGAGTTAGGAATATATGTGCATATACCTTTTTGCGTTAAAAAATGCGATTATTGTGATTTTATATCATATTCAAATTGTTTTGATATGCAAGAGAAATATGTTGAAAAATTATTAGAAGAAATTGAAGAAAATAAAAATTTATTAAGAAATAATTTTATAAGTACTATTTATATTGGAGGAGGTACTCCATCAGCAATAAAGCCTGAACTTATAAAAAAGATTTTGGATAAGATTTATGATGTTGTAGGAATAGAAATTGATAAAAATAATGGTACATCAAACGGTGGCAAAAAAGTAATTGGAAATGAGATACCAAATAAAAAAGAAAAAATCGAAATTACAATTGAGGTAAATCCAGGAACTACAACAAAAAATAATCTACAGATGTATAAAAATTGTGGAATAAATAGATTAAGTATAGGACTTCAAAGTGCTGATGATGATATTTTAAAAGAAATTGGAAGAATTCACAATTATGAACAATTTTTAGATACATATAAATGGGCAGAAGAAGCGGGATTTGAAAATATAAATGTTGATTTAATGCTAGGACTTCCGGGACAAGATGTTGAAATTTTAAAAAATAGTTTGGAAGATGTGGTTAATTTAAAACCGGAACCAAAGCATATATCTGTGTATTCTTTGATAGTAGAAGAAAATACAAAAATAGAGCAAAGAATTGACTCAGGGGAATTAAGTTTGCCTGATGATGAAGAAGAAAGAAGTCAATATCATTATATGAAAAATTTCTTAGAGCTGAATGGGTATAAACATTATGAAATATCAAATTTTGCAAAGCCGGGGTTTGAATCAAAGCACAATATGAATTGCTGGGAGCAAAAGCAGTATGTTGGTTTTGGAGTTGCGGCACATTCATATGTAAATGGTGTAAGATATGCAAATACTTCTAATTTAAAGGAATATTTGAATGTAGATAAAAGTAAAAAAAATCGAAATGTAGAAAGTATGAAAAATAAAATAAAAACTGAGAACAAAATCGAGAAAGAAAAGGAAAAAGTTGGGTTTAAAAGTGTTAGAATTATTGAAGAAATTCAAAATAAGTTAGATATGGAAAAAGAATTTATGATGTTGGGACTAAGAAAACTTGATGGCATTAGCATTTCCAAATTTGAGCAGAAGTTTGGAGAAAATCCGATTTATTTGTTTAGAAATGAGTTGCAAAAATTGGTTGAAGAAGATTTACTTGAGGTTGATTTGGATGATATTAAATTAACAAATAATGGACTTGATTTTGCTAATTTGGTTTGGGAAGAATTTGTATGAGAGGAGTTTTATAATATATATATAGGATTGAAACTCTAATGTATGTCAAATATTATATAGTTATGATAAGTAATTATTTAGTAATTTTTGGATTCATTTTTATTAAAATTTGGGTTGCAGATAGTGTATAATATATGATACAATATATGTAAATAAAGAGTAGGAGGATATGCAATATGGAAAAAGATTTTGTTTTTATTCAATCAGTGATAGCAGCACGGAGAGGGGAATTGGTATACTGGGTGTTTAAAAGAAACAAGTTTTTACCAGTTGCCACTATTCAAGAAACTCCAATGATTTTGGAGATTTCAGATTTTAGAGGTAATAAAGAGATGCATGAAAGCATTAAAGAAGCCTATGAAAAATTTTTGGGATGCAGTTGAGCTGCATCCATCATTTTATAAAGAGGAAAGAAAATGAAAAATATAAAAGATTATGATTTAGAAGATTTAAAAAAAGAACTTGTAGAGATAGGAGAAAAGCCATTTAGAGCAGAGCAAATATTTAAATGGTTATATCAAGAAAAAGTAAAAGAATTTGATGAAATGACAAATCTATCTTTAGCATTAAGAGAAAAATTAAAACGAAATTATACAATTTGCAATTACAAAATTTTAAGAAAACAGGAATCAAAAGATGGAACAATCAAATATCTATTTGACGTATTAGATGGTAATGCAATAGAAACAGTATTAATGAGTTATCATCATGGATACAGTATTTGTGTATCTTCACAAATTGGATGTAAAATGGGATG
>CAKOWP010000056.1 GCA_934122385.1 uncultured Clostridia bacterium
CTTTTTTTGTTTTGCTTTTCCCGTCTTTCTCTTATTTTTTCTTACTTATGTTATCACATTTTTGGTGGTTTGTCTAGGAATATGTTTATCTTTTCAAATAATATTTTATAATTTCGTTACAGTATATTGTTCTTGAGCATTTAAACAACGTATTTTTACATTTTCTATTTTTCTCTTGTAGCCTCCTCTTCATTATGATATAATCTACTAAATTATAAAAATCGACATTTGAAAGGACTGATAAAAATGAAAAACTTTTTCATAATCTTAGCAATGAAAATACTAAATTTAATACTAAAAATATGTCATAAAAATGGAGGAAACTTTTTAGGAAAAATTGCATTTGACTGGAACCCAGAAATATTCAAATACTTTAAAGTCAATTGTCCAGTAATTGCAGTATCTGCCACAAATGGAAAAACAATGACAAACAACTGCATAGGTTACACTCTAAAAACAGCTGGAAATAAAGTTGTAAGTAATGTTGAAGGAAACAACATGGAAACAGGTATACTTTCAACTATATTAAAAAATTGTACCCTAACTGGAAAAATCAAAGCAGATTACTTAGTTTTTGAAGTTGATGAAAGTTACATCCCTGTTGTATTTAAAGATTTTAGATTAGATACATTAGTAATTCTAAACTTTTTCCGTGACCAATTAGATAGAAACGGTGAAGTTGAATCTTTAATTTTAAGAATAAATGATTTTTTGAAAACTTATAATGAAAATTTAATTTTAAATAATGATGACCCAAATGTTGCACGACTTGGACAAGCTAACCCAAATAATGAAAACATATATTATTTTAGTGTTGATAAATATAAATTTGCAACAGAGCAAATCAAAGAAGCTGGCGAAGGCAAGTTCTGTCCTTTCTGTAAAACAAGATTAGAATATGAATATTATCAATATTCACATGTTGGAAAATTTAAATGTCCAAATTGTAATTTTGGTGATAATGAAATTTACAAATTAGCAACAAATGTTGATTTGAAAAATAGATGTTTTGATATTGATGGGAATACTTACAAAATAAATGGAAACAGCATTTATTTAATTTATAATTATACTGCAGTATATTCAGTTTGCAGTTTATATGGTATTTCAAATGATGTTGTAAAAAAAGCATTTTCAACTTTTGCTTTAAATAATGGCCGTTTAGAAGAAATCAAAATAAATGGTGTTCCAACTATAATTAATTTAGCAAAAAATCCAACTGGAAGTAATGTCAGTTTGCGTATTTTAAATGAAGATGATTCAAAAAAAGAGTTACTTTTTGTTTTGAATGATAACATTGCCGATGGCTTTGATGTTTCTTGGATTTGGGATATCAATTTTAATAATTTGAATAATGTTTCTAGAATTATTACTTCTGGAACTCGTGCTTATGATATTGCTATTAGAATTAAAACAAGTGGCTTCCCCGCTGAAAAAATTGAACCATATTTGAATTTAGAAGATGCCGTTAATGCTTTTTATAAAACCGATGTTAAAAAATATGTTATTGCAAATTATACTTCTTTGCAACCTACCAGACATGAGTTGAAGAAATTTGATGAAATGAGTAAAAATAATACTGTAACTGATGTTAAGACTAGTGACATTTCTAAAAAAGAAGAAATAAAAGCAAATGTTAAAAATTCTAAGATAGATACAAAAGAAGCTCTTCAAAGTATTGATAATACTGATAATTCAGAAAATCAAGATAATAAAGAAAAATCAATAAAAATTTTATATTTATATCCTGATATGTTGGAACTTTATGGTGATTATGGAAATATCCAAGTTTTAAAATATAGAATTGAATCTCGTGGATACAAAGCAATTATTGATAGATATTCTATTGGCAACGCTGCTCCAAACTTTAATGATTATGACATTGTTTTTGCTGGCGGTGGTGCTGATAATGAGCAAAGTATTTTGGCAGAAGATTTGGTAAAATATAAAGATAATATAAAAGATGCTGTTAATAATGGCGTGTTCTTCCTACTTATATGTGGTGCTTATCAATTATTTGGCAAATATTATAAAGGTGTTGAAGGTAATATTATTCCTGGTCTTGAGGTTTTTGATTACTACACAGTTGCTAACCCTGATAGAAAGAAAAGGTGTATTGGAAATATTGTTATAGAAACTAAGATGGGTAATGTTATTGGTTTTGAAAATCATGGTGGACAAACTTTTGATATTTCTAATTCTTTTGGAAATGTCTTGTTTGGAAATGGTAATAAATTTGGTGATTCTGAAGAAGGATTTTTTGAAAATAATGTTATTGCAACTTATTTGCATGGTCCACTTCTTTCTAAGAATCCTGAACTTTGTGATTATATTATCAAATATTGCTTAGATAGAAAATATAATGAAAATATTGTATTAGAGCCTTTAAATGATAAGTTTGAAAATTCGTGTAGAGAACAATTATTAAACAGATTTTTAGAAAAATAAATATGCTTAAGTAATAAAACCTCGATTAAAAAATCGAGGTTTTATTTAGTGTTACATTATAACTTCTACATTTTCCAATTCAATTGCAGGCAAACATTAAAAATAGCAAGAAAAATCCTACTATTTTTTATACAAGTTAAAATAATATCCTTGTTTTTCCATAAGTTCTTCATGTGTTCCCATTTCAGCAATATGTTTATCATCTATATATATAATCAAATCAGAATCTTTTATTGTATTTATTCTATGAGCAATAACAAAAGAAATTTTATTTTCTAAAATAATTTTATTAGCCTCCATAACATTTCTTTCAAATTCCAAATCCAAATTTGAAGTTACTTCATCTAAGATAACAATACTTCCATTTTTCAAAATTGCTCTTGCAAAACTTAATAACTGTTTTTCCCCATATGACAATATATCTGTTTTTGCATCAATAATTGTATCATATCCATTATCAAATGCTTCTATTTTTTCATTTAGCCCTATTTTACAGCATACTCTTTTTACATCTTCAAAAGTTATATTTTCATTTCCATACATCAAATTATCTTTTATAGACATATCTAGTATAACTGGTTCTTGAAAGACATAAGATATATTTTTTCTTAATTCACTCAATTTATATTTTGTATATTCTATTCCATTTATAAAAATTTGGCCTTCTGTTAAATTATAAAATCTTGGTATCAAATTAATTAATGATGTCTTTCCCGCACCACTTTTTCCAACAATAGCTATTGTCATTGGCTTGTCTATTTTTAAATTTATATTTTCTAATATCGTATTTACTCCATCATAACTTAATTTTACATTTTTAAATTCTATTGATTTGACATTTTCTAGCTCTAAGTTTCCTTCATCAATTTCTCTATTTGTATTCACAATTTTCAAAACATTTATAAAACAATTATATTTGTTAATTACTCCATGTACATGTTCCAAAAGAGAATTCATATGATTACTAATGTCACTAATATAATCTATTATTAAAATAATTGTTGAGCCAACTCCTACTCCAATTATAATTTGATTTCCGCCTATAATTAAAGTAGCAATTGTTGCCAAAAATGTTAGCAGTGAAAATATCGCAGTATGTAATCCTAAAATTTTGCTAGATTTTATTAATTCTTCTTTTGTTTTTTCAAGCATTTTTTCAATATCATTAATATTTATTTCTTCTAATCTTAAAGTTTTTGTAGTCGAAAAGCTATCTATATATTCATTAATTTTCCCTTGCAAGTCAATAATAGATTGTTGCATTTTTTTATAATTTTTCATATTTTTATTATAAAACGGAATTAATATTATATAAGATAAAATAAATATTCCTATAACAACTAATGCAATTTCCCAGTTTATAAAAAGCATTATAATTGATGTAATTAAAATACTTCTGATTCTGACTGAAAATATTCCTAATATATTCCATACAAATAATTGTGCTGCTTCAAAACTTTGTGTTGTTGTTATATTAAATAATTTTCCTATTTGTATTTTTTCTATTTGACTGATATTAGCATCTTGTATACTATTAAAGATTTTATTTTTTATCTGTTTGTCATTATCATAATAACTTAATTTTCTTTCTACCTCTCCATATTTATCTGTCCAAAATCTAAAGAATATAATTATAATCAAAATTGATGAAAGTATTAATACATTTTTTATATTTTTTTCTGGTATATATTTATCAATTACATTTGATACTAGATATTGATAAAATACAAGATATGGTATTGCAAAAAGTGCTAAAATAATTCCAAGTTTTATTGTTTTCTTTTTATTTGTTGTAAAATTAAACATTTGTGTCAATAATTTTTTATCAAACATATTCTTCTCCTACTTTATTTAAATTCAGACTATATATTTTATTATAGTTTTCATTTTTCAATAATTCTTCATGTGTTCCACATATCGCTTTTCCATTCTCTATATAAATTATCTTTTCGAATTTTGGTGCTAATTCTATATCATGTGAAATTATTATTTTTGTTGACTTGTCTTCTATTGCCATCAAATTATCCAAAATTTTCTTTTTATTTATTCTATCAATTGCACTAAAAGAATCATCAAAAATCATTATTGGCTTTGGTTTTGTGTATGCTCTTACCAACACTAACCTCTGTTTTTGGCCTTTTGATAAAACCATTCCATTTCTACCAATTTGACTATCATATCCTTTATCAAATTTTGTTATATCTTTATGTAACGAGAAAAATTCTGAAAGTTCTACTATCTCTGGATATGTCATTTGTGGCACTAGAATTCTTATGTTTTCAGCAATTGTTTTTGAAAATAAATATGAATCTTGTAATAATAAACAAATATTTTCTCTCAAAAATCTTTTATTTAAGTCTTTTACTTCATATCCACCTATTTTTATGCTTCCTTCATATTCATAAAAGCCAACTAATGTTTTAAATAATATGGTTTTTCCACTTCCAGTACTTCCTACAATCATTACTCTTTCATTTGAATTAATTGTAAAATTCAAATTCTTTAAAACCTCTTTATTATTAATTTTTATAGTAACATTTTTAAATTCAATTTTTGCATCTTTTAACTTAATATCAATATTTTGATTTTTTTCGTCTTCTACTGTTAAATTTAATAATTGGTCTAATCTTTTATATGAAGCTATACATAAATTAAAAAATTCAAGTATCTCTGCTAAATCAGTAAATGCTCTTGTTATTTTATTTGAATAATTTATTGCTACATAAATACTTCCTATTGAAATGTTTCCATATACATATAATAATGAACTCACCATAAATATAAAAGGAGTTTGCAATTTTACAATATTAACAGTTGCCATATTATACCAACTATCTAAAAGAACTTTACTCTTGTTAGCATTAAAATTCTTTAAATTAATTTCATCAAATTTCTTTTTTTCATTTTCTTGTAAATTATTAACTTTTATAAATTTAATATTTGAATAATTGTCATTTAATTTTGAATACATTTCTTTTTGAATTTTCATTCTATTTGCTATAATTGGTTTAGATTTTTTAAAATACCATATTGATAAAATAATTATAATTGATATTGCTACTATCATAACACTTGATAATCTCAAATCTAAATTTACAAGTTGAACTACTGCAAAAATCATTATTAATATAATATCTAAAATATAAGTAAATTGTTTTTCTATAAAACTTACTATATTATTTACATCATCTGTTGAATTTTGTACCAAATCTGCAAGAGAATTTTGATAAAAATCTTGATATGTCAAATTTTGTATATGATTAAATAACCTTAATTTTAATTCAAATTGAAATTCTTGTATTATTTTATTTTTAATAATTGTCCTTATATATGTCGATAAAACTATTCCTATTTGAATTAGTACCAATAATATACATATCATTGGTATAAATGATATTTTATTGTTAAATAAGTTTATAAAATTTTCTATTATATTATTACTAACATTTTGATTTAATAATATATCTATAAAATACTGTATTACAATAGGTACATATGTTGTTAAATAATTTAATATTATACTTAATATAAAAAATATAAGTATTAACAATTTTGTATGTTTAAAACTTGATATTATTTCTTTTAAAATTTTCATCTCTCACCTCTTATTTTTTGAAATAAAATTAATTCCTTTTCCATTCTTTAAACTCTCTTTTACATCCAAAATTTTTTGATTAGAAGAACCTCTAAATTGAAGTTTTAAATCCTTTTTATCCTCTTCAAACTTACCATCAACAATAACATCAATATATTTTAATAATTCCCTTGTTGTTTCACTTTTTTGAGCCATCTTTCCCATAACATCTTTTTCAAAATCAAATCCGGTATAACACCAAATATTTTTATCAGGAAATTTTTTCTTTATATCTTTAACCAATGGCAGTAATCCTTCTTGATTTTTAGGTTCAAGAGGTTCTCCACCTAGAAGTGAAAGCCCCTCTATATAGTCATGGTCCATATATTCAATTATTTTTTGTTCTTCTTTTTCTGTGAATTTATCACCATAATCAAAATCCCATGCACATTGATTAAAACATCCTTTGCAATGGTGATTACATCCACTTACAAATAATGAAACTCTTACTCCTTCACCATTTGCAATATCTATTTTCTTTATATCTGCATAATTCATAAACATTCTCCTAAAAATCGGGATTGGGGGACGGGTCTTTAATCCCTAAAAAATTTTTAGGGATTAAAGGCCCGTCCCCAAAATCCCTTTTTTTTACATATGTAAAACTCTTTGCTTAATTTCTTTAGTCTTGCCTGCATTCCAGAAATTCTCGCCTAAATATCCACAAGTACGTCTTACAACATTCATTTTACTATGGTCTTTATTACC
>CAKOWP010000057.1 GCA_934122385.1 uncultured Clostridia bacterium
AACTTATCTCAGTCTGAATATATTAGAAATTTAATTATAGGATATGAGATTAAAATTCCAGAAGTCAAAGAAGAACAAAAACCTAAAAAAGATGAATATATTATAGAAAATATTGTTAAAGCACTAGAAGAAAATATTAATTGCTTAATCAAAGTAAAAAATAAATTTCATCATCTTGGATATTTTGAAGATGAACAAGCAATCGCAACTAAAATCGAATATTTAAAATTACAAAATACCACACTTAAAAAATATATGCCTGAAAACGATAAAGACAATGCAAACTAGCATTGTCTTTATTCTAAATTATTTCAATAATCTCTAATTCATTAGGTACAATTACATTCCCTTCAAAGTATTCTTGTCCTTCGTTAGTATATAGCATTTTTCTTTCTTTACCATGAGATTCTTCCGTATGATATAAAATCAAATTTTTCACATCTAATTTATTCATAACTTCACTCGCACTTTTAGCTGTTGAATGATTTTTTTCGTAAGCATGAAAAATATTTTCTTCTGAATCTAAACAAAAGGCTTCATGCATTACATAATCTGCGCCTTTAACTCTATTATATAATTCTGGATTTAAAGTTTCATCACCTAAAAAAACTAATCGTTTGTTATTTATAATACATTCAAATCCAAATTGTTTTGTTCCTTTTGCATGTATATCAAAAAAAGTATATTCTATTCCATTTATATTATAAGAATCACCATCATGTAATACTTTAAAATCAACAATATTATAAATAGCATCCATTAATTTTTTTGGTAGGATATATTTAGACACTTCCATTATTGATTCAAATACAACATCGTTACAATACAAATTTATCTTTTCATTTATCTCACCATGCATTGCTAATCCACTCAATTTTTTAAATAACCAAAAAATTCCTAGAATATGATCCGTATGACTATGTGAAATAAATATATGCTTGATTTTTTTGTAATCAATATTAGCTTGATTCAGTTTTTTTATTATTTCAATACTTCCACCTGTATCAACTAAAAAATTATCATTATCATGTTGAATAGCAAAACAAGTATTATATAAATCTAATGTTCCACCATTACCAACACCTAACATTATAATCTTATCCATATATACTCTCCTTTATATTAAATTTCTCAATATTTCAGTAACATTTTTCATATCTTTTTCTGTTGACATTATAGTTATCAATAAATTCTTATCTTTATTTAAAATAATATATTGTCCATTTGAACCATCTCTAAAAATATATCCATCTCTTGATATAAAAGTAAAATATCCAATTCCTATTTTAGGCAATACCCTTTCAGGTTTGTAAGCCGATAGCGTTTCTAATTTCATAGAACACATTTCTTTTATCCAACTACTTGAAATAATTTGATTATTATCATATTTGCCTTCGTTTAATAATAATTGACCTATCTTATGAAAGTCAGAATGTTTAAGATATAATCCAGTAGCACCTGGACAATATTTGCCATATTTTTCCCATTTATAATCTAAAATATTAAGTTTTTTAAAAATATTTTCATTAATAAAATCTGTTAAATTTTGATTAAATGCTTCTTGAAAGAAAACAGATAAAATAAATGGTTCAACATTGTTATACGCAAATCTAGTTCCTACTTCATATGGAATATCATAATTTAGAGCATAGTCTACTAATTTATCTTTATCAATGTCTTGTATAAATCTTTCAGACATCATTTGTGATTCATAACCGGTAGTATGAGTAAGTAAATCTTTTATAGTCCATTCTTTAATTTTATCAATATTACTTTTATTTGTTATATTTGCTATATCTTTAATTATTGGAAAAATTTTTGTATTTAAAGTTAATGGTTCATTTGCTATTGATAGCCCTTTATCGATTGCTATTCCAATAGCCATAGCAACTAATAATTTAGCACAACTTCTTAATTCATGTAATTGTTCATTTTTATAAAAATACTTTTCGATTTTTCCATCTTGTTCAATAAATATACTATCAATGTTTAGACTTGGTAGGGTTTGAGATAACATAGTCACATTATTTATTACATCTTTTATATTAATCACTTAAAATCCTCCTTTCAACAAGTTTTAAAATACTACTAAAATTATACTATAAATATTTCAAATTTACTATACATGTATTGAGTATTTTATAAAATAAATATATAATGATTATAGAAATTTTTATCCAAAAATAAAGGAATGATATATATGATTATTGAGAAAATGAAAATCATTAATTTTAAAAAATTTTACGGCGAAAAAGATATAATTTTTAATGAAGATTTTAATGTGTTAATTGGAAATAACGAAGCAGGGAAAAGTTCAATATTACTAGCATTAGATTTGGTATTAAGTGGTAGCCAAAGTAAAATTGAAACTATTGGATTAGAAAACCTATTTAATTGTAAAATTATAAAGGAATTTATGGATAGCAATAAAGACATCACTAAATTACCTGAATTAATTATTGAGTTATATCTAAAAGATACAGGAATAATAGAATTTTCTGGGAATAATAATCAAGAAAAGAGAGAAACAGATGGAATTTATTTAAAAATATCACCTGATGAAGAATTCCTTAAAATAATCTCTGAGAGCTTAAGTAAGGAAAATTCTGTCTTTCCATTTGAATACTACAAATGTACATTTAAAAAGTTTTCTGATGAACCATACAATAATTATAAAAAACCTATACGTCATATAATTATAGATGGTTCAAATATATCTAGTGAATATTATATGAAGGATTATATATCATCTTTGTATTCTGCTTATACTGATAACTCATTAAAAAACTTGTATAATAATGAATTTAGAAAATTGAAAAAAGATTTTGAAACTAATAGTTTATCAAGTTTAAATGATAAGGTCCCTAATGTTGATTTCGGATTATCCACAAATAATAAATACTCATTAGAAAATAACCTAACTATATATGAACAAGGCGTTAACATATGGAATAAAGGTTCTGGTACACAATGTATGTTAAAAATAAAAAGTTCTATTGAAAAGCAAGCAGAAAATATAGATTTGATTTTAATAGAAGAACCAGAGAATCATTTAAGTGATATTAACATGAAAAAAATATTAAAAGATATTATGAACTCTAACAAAAAGCAAATGTTTGTTACTACACATAATAGTATGATATGTTCTAGATTAAATTTAAAAAAGATAATAGCACTTAATGAAACAAGCATTTCAACAACAGAATTTAACTCTATTTCTGATGACACAGCTAACTTTTTTGTAAAATGTCCATCTAATACAATATTAAATTTTATACTTTCAAGTAAGGTTATTCTTGTAGAAGGAGCAGCAGAATATATATTACTTGAGAAACTTTATGAATTATACACTAATAATAATCCTAGCATAGATAATATTAATATAATTTCAGTAAACGGATTAAGTTTTGAAAGATATTTAGAAATTGCCCAAAGTTTAAAAATAAAAGTTGCAGTTATTACGGATAATGATAAAGATTATGAAAATAAAATTGTAAATAAATATTCTAAGTATGATTCTGATGATAATATAAATGTTTTTTCTGATACAGATAACTCAAGATACACCTTTGAGGTTTGTTTATTTAACGATAATCAGGCATATATAAATAACAACAATATCACACAAGCTACAGATAAGCTAAATTATATGTTGAATAACAAATCTGAAAGTGCATATAGATTGCTAGAAGCATTAGAAAAAGACACAAATAATTTTAAAATACCAAAATATATAGAGGATGCATTTAAATGGATAAAAAATTAGTATTAGCTGTTGCCGGTTCGGGAAAAACAACAGAAATTATAAATAAAGTGAATTACGATGATAAAACCATTATTATTACTTATACAGAAAATAATTATAATAATATTAGAAATAAAATAATAAAGAAGTTTAATGAAATACCACCTAACATGAGAATTTATACTTATTTTTCTTTTCTTTATAAATTTTGTTTTTTACCATTAAAAAAGAATTTAAATGTTAAAGGAATAGACTATAATACAATAAAAAATAAATGGTCAAAAGCAAAAGATTGGGATCATTATATGAATATGAGCAATAAAAAAATGTATCACTGCAGATTGGCCAAATTATGTAATGAAGTATTAATTGCTCAAATAAAGCAACGATTAGAAAAATATTTTGACAACATTTATATTGATGAAATACAAGATTTTTCGGGGCATGACTTTAATTTTTTATTAAGTATTATTCAGTGTAATTGCAATATGTTTTTGGTTGGTGATTTTTATCAACATACATACGACACTAGTAGAGATGGTAATGTAAATAAAAATTTATATAGTAATTATGATAACTATGTAAATAAATTTAAACTTTCCATACCGCAACTAGAATTTGATAAAACTAGTTTTTCAAAAAGTAAAAGATGTTCAAAAGAAGTTTGTTCTTTTATTAATGAGCAATTAGATATAGATATTGAATCATATTTTAATCACACTTCAATAGTAAAAGAAATAACAGATGAAGACGAAATAAAAAACATTATAACAAATCCAACTATTGTTAAACTTTTTTATCAAAATAGCAAAAAATATGATATTAGAAATGTTGATAATTGGGGAAATTCAAAAGGAGAAACTTATGATGACGTTTGTGTAATTTTAAATGAGACCACTTATCAATTATATAAAAATAAAACTCTTAATAAATTAGCACCTTCAACAAAAAACAAACTATACGTAGCTTGTAGTAGACCTCTACAAAACTTATATATAGTTTATGAAAAATCAATAAAAGCTTATTTGAAATAATATTTATTTTGATTAATTTTTTTATATAAAATATTGAAAAAAATCTGTTATTTGATATAATTGATTTATCAGAGAGATTTAATCAAATCTTATAGTCTTAATTTCGTAAACGTGTATAGTTAAGGCTCCATAATGCGTTTTCGTCGAACTACTTGTAATGCTACTGTATGTAGCGGAGCACAGTGTGCTCCATAATTGATTTGGCATAAACGAAAGTGAATATCATTTCACAATATAAGTCGATTTAGTCGGCTTTATTTTTTTACTTTTAAATATCAAGATTGGTAAAAAAGTAAAAGATAGCCTCAATATAGGTTTAAAATAGATATGTCACAAGAAGATTGAAAATAAAATATTGAAAAGAGAGCACAAAAATGATATTGTTTAAATGACCAAAAATAAACATATCGGAGGTGCTCTCTTATGGGTAATAATATCACAGATAGATTAAAATATAAAGAGTCAATAGTAAAATTTTCAAGAAAATATGGAGTGGCAAAAGCAGCATATAAATTTGGAGAATGTAAAAGAACAATATATAGATGGAGAAATAGATATGATGGAACGTTAGAAAGTTTAAAAGATAAATCAAGACGTCCACATTCGCATCCAAATCAACATACAGAAGAAGAACTAAAATTAATAAAGAATTATAAAAGAAACAATAAAGATACAGGATTAGTAGTGTTATGGATAAAATTACGCCAAGCAGGATATACAAGGACAATACAAGGGTTGTATCATGTAATGCAAAGATTAGGAATATATAAAAAGACACCAAGTAAAAAGAAAGAAAGTGAGCCAAAAGAATGGATATCAGGAGAATATCCAGGAGATAAAGTACAAGTAGATGTAAAATATGTACCCAAGAAATGTATGAGTAAAGAATTACAAGAAAGAGGAGAAAAACTTTATCAATATACAGCAATAGATGAGTATTCAAGATTAAGATATACATGGTTTACAAATGCACATGATATATATGCATCAAGTGAATTTGTAAAAAGAATGGTAAGATATTTTCCGTTTAAGGTAAAGACAATGCAAACAGATAATGGATTTGAATTTACAAATAGATTAAGTTGGCAAGCATTTTTAAAAAGTAAAAAAACAATGTTTGAAAAAACATTAGAAGAAGTAGGGATAGAATATAAAGTAATAAAGCCACATACCCCCAAACAAAATGGAAGAGTAGAAAGAAGTCATAGGAAAGATCAAGAAAGATTTTACTATAAAAGAGTATTTTATAGTTTAGAAGACTTAAGAAATCAGGGGAAAGAATGGAGAAAAGAATATAATAATTTTCCAATGAGACAGTTAGGATGGTTGAGTCCCAGGGAATTCATAGAAAAATATAAAAGTCAAGAAGAATCGTTATTTACAATATAGGTGCTCAAAGTATTTATTTTAAATAATTTGTGACAAATGATTGACTAACCTACACATAAAAGTCAATAAATTTAACCATAATTATTGAAATTTACATAAAAATATGATAAGATATTTTTGTTATTTTTATTATCTTGCTTTAAGCAAGTGTATATATAAATCCTATCTAAATAATTTTATACGAGGAGGAATACTTATGTTTAAAAATTTTTTTAAGACGTTGTTTGGTAAGAAATCTTCTGATGAGGATACTCGGGAAATAGAAGATTCCTGTAACTATTGGGCTGATAAAGATGCAGTAGATTATTCTCCTTCTTTTACAGCACAGGATGTACTCTCTTCTACAGAAACAGTTAACGCTAGAGATACTACATTATCTAAAGAAACAGAAGAAGATAAGAAAAATACTTCTGGTGGAAGTTGGGGCTGTGGACAATGTCAACAACTTAAGAAAAAAATAGTGTAATTGCTGAATTAATTAATTACACTATTTTTTATTTATTATAATTT
>CAKOWP010000058.1 GCA_934122385.1 uncultured Clostridia bacterium
TATTATATATTTGATTTTTATATGTGTCTATATTTTTATGTTAATTTTGTTGCTTTAATTTTTTGAACTGGGTATTTCTTACATTTTTATCTTATAAGATCATTTTTATCATCTGTTAAATCTTGTTCTTCCTTATCATTTACTGAAGTTGTTTTTTGTCTCAAATTTTTTGATTCCATATCAATAGAATTCGATGCTTTAGTTTTCTTCTCCATTGATTTTTTTGTTCCAACATCACTAACACTTTTTTCTAATTGACTAATACGTTTACTATCCTGTTGTTGGACGATTTCATTTATTTCATTTTCTTCAGCATCATTATTAGAAATTGAACCAAAACTCATAAGAACTTTCCACCAAGGTTCTTTTGCTTTCACACTTTGGTTTGCTATTATATCCATTATCTTTTACCTCTTTCTTTTATAAATAAAAACTATTAACATTATACCATATTTTTACATAACAAGCAATAGTTTTTATTATTTTTTTATGTAACCTTGTTTTTTTGTTATAATCTTTATTATTAATTTTACAATATATGTATCAAAATATACTAATTTTTTAAAAATTCTTTTAAAATTAAAGCACATCTCTTAGACGCAAAATCAACAAATTTATCAAAATCAATTTCATTTTTACCATTTGGAGAATCAGAAATACTTCTTATAACAATAAAAGGTACTTCATCTAAATAACATACTTGAGCTACGGCTGCCCCTTCCATTTCGACACAATCAGCATCAAACTTAGAATATATTTTATTTTTCATTTCAATATCTGTACAAAAAATATCTCCTGTTGCGATAATTCCAGATTTAATCTTATATTCTTTCTCAAATAGCTTATTTGCTATTTTCTTAAACTTTTCTACAAGAGTATTATCACTATATATATAATCGCCAACACCCGCAATATAGCCCTTGTCATGGTCAAAAGCAGTTATATCAAAATCATGCTGAACTAATTTTTCACCAATTACAATATCTCCAATATTCAATAATGGATTTAATGCCCCAGCAGATCCAACATTTATTACATATTCTACATTAAATTTATCAATTAATATCTGTGTTACTCTTGCAGCATTTACTTTTCCAACTCCACATTTAACAAGAATAACATTCTTCCTCTCTATTTTACCAAGTTTAAAATTTAATCCACTTATTTCTTTTTCTTCTATATCATTTGTTATATTTAAAATCTGCTCTAGTTCCTCTTCCATTGCAACAATTATTCCAACTTTACTCATCACAACTACCATTCCTTTCGTAAGACCTAAATCTTGCTATTTATATTTTTAAAATATCGTTCTTCAATAATCTTTAGTTATTATATCATACAATTTTTTTAATTACTAGAAAATTTATGTTATTTTAAATAATTATTGTTTACTTCATGTAGTTTTGTATATTAGGAAATTTATGCGACTTTCCCAGAATAGGATAAAGAAGAACTATAATTTGATTATAGTCCTTCTTTATATTATAGCTTATTTCAATTATTAGAATTATTGTAATTCGATAACAGCTCCAACTTCTGTGAATTTAGCTTTTAATTCTTCAGCTTCTTCTTTAGAAACATTTTCTTTAACTGTTTTTGGTGCTCCATCTACTAATTCTTTAGCTTCTTTTAATCCTAATCCTGTAGCATCTCTAACTACTTTTATAACTTTTATTTTTTGATCTCCAGCTTCTTTTAATACAACATTAAAAGATGTTTTTTCAGCTGCTGCATCTCCTGCTGCTGCTCCAGCTGCAGGTGCAGCTGCTGCTACTGCAGATACTCCAAATTCTTCTTCTATAGCTTTTACTAATTCTGATAATTCTACTACTGTCATTTTTTTGATTTCTTCAATCATTTCTTCTTTACTCATTATTAAATCCTCCTAATTTTTATTTGCCAACATTATTGTTGACCATTAATCTTTGCCTATTTTTATTGGCTGTTTTTTATTATATACAAATTCATTTGAAATACTAATTTTTAGTTATATACAAACTCATTTACAATACCAATTATTATAAGACTAAGCTTCTGCTGTTGTTTCTTCAGCTGAACCTTCTTCTTTTTGAATTCTAACTTGATCAAGTGCAACTGCAAATTTTTGAATATTTGCAAGTAATGCTCCAGCAAGCATAGATAGTAATGTTTCTTTTGATGGTAATTTTGCTAAAGTGATTATTTCTTCAGCTGACATTACTTTACCTTCAATAACTCCACCTTTAATTTTGTAATAATCATTATTTTTTGTGAATTCATAGATTGCTTTAGATGGTTCTAAATAATCTTCATTACTCATTATTACAGCTGTAGGTCCTACTAATTTTTCTTCTAAACCTTCGATTCCTGCTTCTGCTAATGCTCTTTTTGTTATGTTGTTTTTTATAACAGTATATTCAGCATTTGTTTTTCTTAATTCTGCTCTTAATTCTGTTACATCTTCAACATTAATTCCTCTGTAATCTGTTAAAAGTACTAATTTAGCTTCTTTGATTTTGTTAGCTAATTTTGTAACTTCTTCCTTCTTTTGATTTAAGATTTTTTCACTTGCCATTTTTTATCTTTCACCTCCTAATTTTTTTACGATTTAAGAATTCTTATACATTCTTAATTCCATATTTTTAAAACAAATCTGAAAATTTTCAATTTTCAGCATTAACTCGATTTTTTATCATACTCAAAAAATAAAATTTTCAGTAAATTAAAAACACTTTTTACATCCAATACGAGATTATAAAAAGTGTTTATTACACGTTATTTATAACCTCGGTAGGACTTATTTTTGCCTACTGTCTTTGGCTTTAATATTCTATTTTTGGTTAATGAATATTCCAGGTCCCATTGTTGTTGTTACTGAAACACTCTTAATATATTGTCCTTTAGCTGCTGCTGGTTTTGCCTTTATAATAGCATTCATTATTGTATCGTAGTTTTCAGCTAATTTGTCTGTTCCAAAAGATACTTTACCAAATCCTAAGTGAATAATATTAGTTTTGTCTAATCTGTATTCAACTTTACCAGATTTAATTTCATTAATTGCTTTTGTAACATCCATTGTAACTGTTCCAGATTTAGGGTTTGGCATTAAACCTTTAGGTCCTAATACTTTACCTAATCTACCTACAACACCCATCATATCTGGTGTTGCAACAACTACATCATAATCAAACCAGTTTTCATTTTGTATTTTTGGTATTAATTCTTCTGCACCAACAAAGTCTGCTCCTGCTTTTTCAGCTTCTTCAGCTTTAGGTCCTTTTGCAAATACCAAAACTTTTTGTGTTTTACCTGTACCATTTGGAAGTACTACTGTACCTCTAACTTGTTGGTCTGCATGTTTTGAATCTACACCTAATTTTACATGTAATTCAACTGTTTCATCAAATTTAGCTTTTGGCATTTTTTCAATTAATTCTAAAGCTTCCTTGATTTCATATTCTTTGTTTTTGTCCACTAATTTTGAACATTCAGCATATCTTTTTGCTACTTTCATTTTTTTACCTCCTTTGGTTCTAACGAGTTTTAACTCTCCCAATTTTTTATATTATACTTTATATTACAAATAATCTATAAATATAATTAAAAATTACAAATATAAATTATTTAATATACCTACTTTATAAACAAATTATAAATAATTCATTTTAATTTATTGAACTAGTCAACAACTACTACACCCATTGATCTAGCAGTACCTTCTACCATGCTCATTGCTGTTTCTAATGATGCAGCATTTAAATCTGGCATTTTTTGTTCTGCAATTGCTTTAACTTGTTCTTTAGTTATTTTAGCAACTTTATCTTTATTTGGTTTTCCAGAACCTTTTTCTATTTTTATAGATTTTTTAATTAAAACTGCAACTGGTGGTACTTTTGTTATAAATTCAAAAGATTTATCTTTGTATACTGTTATAACAACTGGTATTATCATTCCAGGTTGATTTGCAGTTCTATCATTAAATTCTTTTACGAATTGCATAATATTAACACCACTTGAACCTAAAGCTGGTCCTACTGGTGGAGCTGGTGTTGCCTTTCCTGCTTCTATTTGTAATTTAATTATATTTGAAATTTCTTTTTCTGCCATTTTATTGGCACCTCCTCTAAAATTTTCCTTTTATTAATTTTTATTTAACTATTTTCTTTATTTTTAAATCTTTAGTTATGATTATAATTAATTTAAAGTTATAATTATATTTAATTATTGAACTTTTTTAACTTGTGAAAATTCTAATTCAACTGGTGTTTCTCTTCCAAACATTGATACTAAAACTTTTACTTTATGTTTTTCTTTGCTTATTTCTTGAACAGTACCAACAAATCCCTCGAATGGACCATTCATGATTTCAACTTGTTCATTTATTTCATAATCAACATTTATTCCAGCCTCGTCAAATCCCATATTTCTTATTTCATCATCTGTTAATGGAATAGGATCAGTTCCTGAACCAACAAATCCTGTTACACCTCTGGTGTTTCTTACTATATACCATGTTTCTTCTGTTACAATCATTTTTATTAAAACATAGCCAGGGAAAACCTTTTTAAGATTTGTTTTTTTCTTTCCATCTTTTATTTCGATTTGTTCTTCCATAGGAACAATTATATCGAAGAAATAATCTTCAAGTTCTCTGTTCTTTATTGTGTTTTCCAAATCTGTCTTAACTTTATTTTCATATCCAGAATATGTATGTACAACATACCATCTAGGATTCATATCGTAATCTTTTTGAGACATCTACCTTAAGCCTCCTTTGATATTTTTAGAATAAATATTCAATAATATATTATTCTGCTATATTAGATTCTTCAGAATTATTTTCAGCAACATTTTCCTCATTTACATTTGCATCAGAATTTGTTTCATCATTTACTTCATTTGCATTTGTTTCAGAATTTGTATCTTCATTAGCCTCATTTGCAACACTAGAGTTTGTAACAACTTCTTTTATTCTATTTACTCCGTATTTATTAATAGACTCAAATGTAAAATCTAATACGAAAACTATTACTGCAGTAATTAAAACAATTGCTAAAACTGCAACAGTATTATTAAATAGTTGTTTTGGTGTTGGCCATATAACCTTTTTTAATTCTGCTTTGAAGCTTTTCATAAAGCTTGTCTTATCTTTTATATTTTTTCCATCTTTTTTAGCCATTTTGTTTCCTCCCTAAAATAGCTTTTATCCTATTTTTTATTTTGTTTCTTTATGTGTTGTACGTTTTTTACAGAATTTACAATATTTAACTAACTCTAATCTGTCTGTGTTATTTCTTTTGTTTTTTGAAGTTACATAATTTCTATTTTTACATTCTGTACATTCCAATGTTATATTTTCTCTTGGTCCTTTTGCTGCCATTTTAATACACCTCCGAATTACATTTCTTTTATTTTTAAACGATGTGATCGCATGTCCGTAATATACATACGCTAAAACATTTTATCATTTTTTTCCATATATGTCAATGATTTACGGAAATTTTTTTATTTTTTCTTTTGTACAGAAAATCCAAATTTTCCAAGTTTCTTTCCCATAGAATAATATCCACCATTAGCATATGCTATTAAGTCACATTTTGATATATCAAATGCACCTTTTTCGTCTATATATTTTTCATCACTATTTATTGCAAGAACATCTGCTACAAACATTGTATGACTACCTAATTCTTTTATTTCTTTTACTTTGCATTCAACAGATACTGGACTTTCTTTAATCATAGGACATTTAACAAAATTTGCCTTTTCTTTATGCAAATTCATTTCTTTAAATTTATTTACTTTCGCTCCTGTTTTAACCCCACACCAATCTGTTGCTCTAACTAAGTCTTTTGTAGTTAAATTTATTACAAACTCACCTTGATTTTTTATTAAATCATATGAATATCTACTTGGTCTTACAGATATATATACCATTGCAGGATTTGTATTTAATATTCCTGTCCATGCAACCGTAATTATATTAGATTTTTCCATTGTTCCACAACTTACCATTACTGCTGGTATTGGATATAAAAATGTTCCTGGTTTCCACATTACTTTTGACATATTACCACCTCTTAATATTTTTTATTTATAATTATATACCTTATAATATATGCATACTGTTTTAAATATATTAATTATGCCTACCGTTTTTAATATAATTTATATAGTTAATTTGAAATAAACTTTAAATCTATAATTATTAATCAAATAAATATAACAATAAACTATCAATTATTATAAGTATAAAAGCATTTAAAAATAAAATTACTTAACTTTACTTTTAAATGCCTTTATTTCAATTTTATTTTTTACATTTATAAAAATATTTTATTTTTAATAATTAATAAAATAAAAAACTAGCGACAACCTATCTTCCCAGCAGGGTAACCCGCAAGTATTTTCGGCACACTTAGGCTTGACTTCTGTGTTCGGGATGGGAACAGGTATTACCCTAAATGTCATTATCACTAGAAAATTATTGTATGCAATTAAAGCACACTCAAAAATACATAGATGAATTGTTTTAGGATTTTCGTTCCGATTACTTTGTTTCTTAACTTAACGTTTT
>CAKOWP010000059.1 GCA_934122385.1 uncultured Clostridia bacterium
ATTTGCTCCGTCTAATAAACTGAATTCACTGTGTATGTGTAAGTGTACAAATTTTGACATTATTTTTCTCTCTTTCTTTGTCGCATTGGGGACGGTTCTGTTTGAGACATCGGTTCCCAGAAGGACATTTTTCTGTATTATATTATCTTTTTTTCTTAAAGTCAATGGCAATAAAATTGAAAAGGGTCCAATATACATTTGTATATTAGACCTTTCTCTTTTAGAAATCATCATCAGGGGTTATTGAACATTTTATCTCTTGATGTTTGATATATTTTTAGTCTGGTCATAGAAAAAGAAAGCACAACAATCTGTCGTGCTTTCTTGGGGATATAAGTATTATTTTTTTACTTTTGGAGCATAGATATAATAAATTGCAGTTTCTCTTACATCATGCCATAAATTGAACATTTTAAAAGCTCTGTCGAAATTCATGTCACCAAGATGCTCTTTATAAAACCGCTGATAATCTTCAAAGAGACCTTTTCTTATGAGAATAGTCCTCCGATCCATAGGAACTAAGGCTACTCGAATGGTCGTACAATCTACGATATTCCATTTGCTCGCAGTGAGTTCTTCAGCATCATCAAATTTATTAAGGATTTTTTCAAATTCTTCCTCTGATTCTACTAATCTAAAATCTTTGATTTTATAATGTTCATCATCTGGCCCCCAACTGGAATTATATGCATTATTAAGGAATCCTAAAAGATTTAAAGCTTCTTTTTGTGTTTTTGCATCATTTCCAAGTCTTTCAATTCGTTTTCTTAACCCTCTTTGGATATAAACATCATTTTCTACTCGGCAGACATCTTCTGCCCACAGAGGTTCATACCACTCCCAAACAGCATTCATCAAACGAATCTTTGCTTCATCTTCTTTTCCTTCTTCGCAAACAAGAAGTTGGCTGGTTCCATTTTCCAAGCTTGTCTTGAATTCTTCAAAATATTCGAGTTGGATTTTTACAGTATCGGTTCCTGTGTATTTTTTTCCATTTTTAGAAATAGAAGAATAATAAGACTTGCGTTTTTTTATGTCCCGTTTATAAGCCTCTCCTATCCGTTCCAAAATTCTCTCAATACTTTCTGGTAAAAAAATCATTGATATTCCTTCTTTCGTCATATTTTATATATCCCCTTTCAAAGAGATTTAACATAATAATACCACATTTTTATGTTTTTTGCAAATTATTTACCAATTGAATTGTAGATATCTAGTTTTAACAAGTTACATTATTAAATAAATATAATGCGACTTGATTTTGTTCTTCATTGGGGATCTCCATAAGTTTAGCCATTGTGAACATTACAACCTTATATTTTCTAAAATTTATAAGTGTTGTTCTATATTCTTCATCTATTTCTTTTAACATAATATCAAATTTCTTATATATTTCATTTCTGTTATATAAAATATTTGCCCAATCACTTGTAGTTAATCATATACCTAATCTCAATTTATCTTTTATATTCATATCTTTAATTATATTTATTACATTTTTAACATTTTCATTTTCCATATTAAAAATTTCCTTTCCTTTAAAATCTTGTATCATTATTTTTTGTTTGCTTGTTTTCATCTGGTATAGTTACTTTTCTATAAATATTATTAACGATTTCATTATCATTGTCGTCAAATATGCAATTTTTATATAAGTCATCACTAACAATTTTATAGTTATTATCTTTGTCATAGCAAATTCTTTTGTGAAAATGGCTCATAATACTATGCCAAAATCCTTTGAATTTCTGTAATTCTTGTTTAATTATTTTCAATTTATACACCATCCTTTCGTTTGGATGATTTTAATATTGTTTTAGCCAACAAAAAAATCAACCAGATTTGATTTTCTGATTGATTTTTGTATATATCCGTTTTATTAGTTCGAACAGATACATCATTGGTGGAGATGAGGGGAGTCGAACCCCTGTCCATAATACTTTCCAAATAGACCTCTACAAGTTTATTTTATCTTTTATTTTCATCTTTAACTCGCGGATAAACACGCTAATTAAAAATATAGCTTTATAAAATACCCACTATTTCTAAAGCGAAAATAGCTTTGTTTCCTACTTTAGTTATAACACCCTTACTAAATCAGTAGGCTATTTAGTTCAGATGACGTTGCAAACTAGGCAGCGTATGCTAATTCTTCGTTGTTAGCGTTTATTTTTATTTTCTCGTTTTTTAAGTGGCCAACGAGAATCCACTACTTGCTATCTATTTTTCTGGTAATATGTCGAAACCTTTACATCCCCATATTCCTTTATTATTATACTATATCGAGTTGCATTTCGCAACATTTTTTTGTAATCTTCATATTATATGTAAAATAAATGTATTAAACAGGAGGATTTAATATGTCAATTGTTCCAACAAATATTAATTATAGCTACTCTATATTAAAACAAAATTTGAACACTCTAAAATCAACATATTCCTTTTTAGATGTTACAGTTGTCGGTAAAAGCGTCCTTGGAAAAAATATTTATGTTGTTAGACTTCGGTACTGGCCCAAAAGAAGTTTTTTATTCTGGTTCAATTCATGCAAATGAGTTTATAACAAGTACTTTACTCATGAAATTTATAGAAGATTATTGTAATGCATATATTCAAAACGAAAATCTTTATGGATATTCAATCCATGATTTATTTAGTAATGTCTCTATTTATATAATGCCTATGGTAAATCCTGACGGGGTTGATTTGGTAACAGGAAATATCTCAAAAAATTCATATGCTTTTATTAATGCTAAAAAAATATCTGAAAATTTTAATGATATTCCTTTCCCTCTCGGCTGGAAAGCTAATCTCATTCGGTACTGATTTGAATTTGCAGTTTCCTGCTGAATGGAATAAAGCTAAAGAAATCAAATATTCTCAAGGATTTAATAAACCTGCTCCCAGAGATTTTGTTGGATTTGATCCTTTGACTGAACCAGAAGCATTGTGCATTTACGATTTTACTCTTATGCATAATTTTAGACTTATAATTGCTTTTCATACTCAAGGGCAAGAAATCTATTGGAATTTTCAAAATATTAATCCACCATCTGGCTATACTATTGCAAATAAGTTTGCAGAAGTAAGTGGTTATGCTGTAGCCGAAGTTCCTTATAATTCTAGTTTTGCTGGTTTTAAAGACTGGTTTATACAAAGTTATAACAGACCAGGTTTCACTATTGAAGCTGGTCTTGGAGAAAATCCTTTGCCTCTTGAACAATTTGATCAAATCTATATTGATAATTTAGGCATTTTAATTTTAGGTGCTATTTTATAATTTTTTTATTTACAACTTCGTTTCGACAGACTTTTTAAAATCATTGCTCTAAAATATATTTACAACAAACGGTTTTTACATATTTGAAGGGAGGCAAATATCAATGACTAAAGACGAACTCTTAAACAAAGAATTTGCCTCTGCTTGTGAAGCAATGATTGCATTAAACGCTTTTTTGGAAAGCGTTGATTCATTGCCTTCAGATAGCAGGGCAAATTATCAAAATTTGAGGGCTATTGGCAACAAAATTTATGAATAGCATCCCAAAAAAGGTAGATTATATTTCTACCTTTTTATATTTTTGCTTATAATTTTATTATCTGCTTTTTTCTATATAATTCCAACTGTCTTTACACATATCATCAATATTCTTTTCTGCTACCCAGCCTAATTCTTCTTTTGCTTTAGTTGGATCAGCATAGCAAGTAGCAATATCTCCAGGTCTTCTAGGTGCAATTTTATATGGAACTGCTTTACCTGTTGCTTTTTCAAAACCTTTAACCATATCAAGTACACTTACTCCATGTCCTGTTCCCAGATTATAGATATATAATCCATTTTGTTCTTTTTCAAGTTTTTCAAGTGCTTTTATATGTCCTTTAGCTAAATCAACAACATGTATGTAATCTCTTACTCCTGTTCCATCTGGTGTATTATAGTCATTTCCAAATACTGATAATTCTTTTAGTGTTCCCGCTGCAACTCTTGCTACATAAGGCATTAAATTATTTGGTATTCCTTTTGGCTCTTCTCCAATTAATCCACTTTCATGTGCTCCAACTGGGTTAAAATATCTTAAAATGCAGATATCCCATGTGTTGTCTGATTTATAAATATCTTTTAATATTTGTTCTATAAACAATTTTGTTGTTCCATATGGATTTGTTGTTCCGCCTGTTGGTGTATCTTCTGTTATAGGCATTTTTTCTGGTTCACCATATACTGTTGCTGATGAACTGAATATAAATTTTTTGCATCCATATTTTCTCATTGTATCTAATAATACTAAAGCTCCTGAAATATTATTTTCATAGTATTCTATTGGTTTTTGTACTGATTCTCCTACTGCTTTATATCCAGCAAAATTCATTACTGCTTCTATATTGTTTTCTTCAAATACTTTTTCTAGTTTCTCTCTGTCAAGATAATCCATTTCATAAAATTTGAAATCTTTTCCTGTAATTTTCTTTATTGATTCTAATGCTTTTGGCGTACTGTTTGAGAAGTTATCTATTATAACTATTTCTCTTCCTTTATTTAATAGTTCTACAGCAGTGTGACTTCCTATAAATCCTGCTCCTCCTGGTAATAATATTGCCATCTTTTAATCCTCCTTATATTTTTTATTGCAATTGAATTATACTCCTTTTTAAAAAAGATTTCAATATTTTATTTTTTCTATTTCTTCTTTGGTTAAACTTGTTGCTTCTATTATTTTTTCAACAGAAATTCCCATTTTTAATAGTTTTTTTGCTATCTCAATTTTACCTTCAATTTTACCTTCTTTTCTTCCCATATCAATATACATTTGATTTTCTCTTCTTATCATATCAACCACTGCTAACACTTCTTTTTTCCTCCCCTCTTCTATTTTATTTACTAATCTTTCTACTTCATCTTCTCCTAACTTTTCTTTAAATACTATTTTTATTATTCTAATTAATACATCTTTATCTTCCTCTTTTGTTCTTTCTATTACTTTTTCTAATGTTTCTACTGTTTCCTCTGTGTTTTTACTTTTTTCAATTAGCAACATTTTTGTTATAAATGTATCATCTTCTAGCAATTCCTTTTCTGTCAAATTATTAACATCTATTAAATTGTATTTTCCAACATCTTCTTTTATATTTCTTAATGTTTCTTGGCTTTTTTGTAAATACTCTGCTGCATTCCACTTTCTATTTCCAGTATATAGTACTATTGAAATTACCAATGGTAGTTTATAATTTTTAGTTTTAATTTTATTCATATCAATTGCACTTTTCATTATTGCTACTTCATATTCTAATATTCTAAATGGCATTGAATAATCAATTTTCGTTTGATGTTCTATTAAGAAAAATATGTTTTTGTCTTTCATTTTGTATACTATATCTGCTTCTCTATTTTGAAATACTTTATTTACAAAACTATTTTTATATTTCTCTATGTCTTTTATTTCTATTTGTGCATCTATTGCTTTATTTATTATTAAAACTGCATTTTCTTTTTTATCTAATATTGTTCTAAATATTTTATCATGTTCTTGATTTATTTCTTTCTCCTGAATATTTGCTTTTGAACTCATTCTTTCATATTTTGCTTTTGGTTCTTGTAATTCAGCACAATAATTCTGATTATTATTTTCATCAATTATTTCCCAAAGTTTTTCGAATATTGGTTTATATTTTATATATTCTTTATATGTAAACTTTTCTATATTGATTTCATTTCTTTCATTATAATATTTATTTTTGTTTTTGTCAATATTTATTTATAAGTTTATATGTATATTTTTTTAATCACCTACTTTCGTATTTTTTTAATTCATTTTGGATTTTTTCTTTGATTTTAAATCTTTGAATTAATTGATTTGAATAAAATTAAAGTGTCTTTATAATACAACAAAATGCCGAACTTTGCAATATTTTTTCATCGCAAAATTCGACATTTATTTTTCTAATCTTTTCCCAATATATATGGATCTGCCTCTGTTCCTGTTCCTGCCTTTATGTAGACTCCAGACTTCAGAGAAACTACGTGGCGGACTCCCCAGCAATATTCGGAGTTAATGCCCATGCAACCGTCATAGAGCACAACCCTTACGCCACGGCCGTTACTCGTAGGGGTAGACGCAAGCCAATAATATGCTCCTGTATTTCTCATTCCAGTAGTTGAACTTGTCTCCTCTTCATACTTTCAATTTGTAATAAAAACTTTATATTCATATATTATCATAATATTAGTTAGAGTTCAATAGTTATAAAAAATGTAATATTTTTGTAATTTTTTTGAAATAAAATTGTCATATTTCTATAGATCAAATAAATAGTTACAATTTACATCTTATAGTAAAACTAATCAATGTAAATTGTAACTATTAAAAAACTAATCTTCTCTAATTATATCCTTTATAATCTCCCCTGCAATAATTAACCCTGCAACAGAAGGCACAAAAGAAATACTTCCAGGAACCTGATT
>CAKOWP010000060.1 GCA_934122385.1 uncultured Clostridia bacterium
ATTATTGCACATAGATTATCTACAATAAAAAATGCTGATTTGATTTTAGTTATGGACCACGGAGATATTGTTGAGCAGGGTACACATGATGAATTACTTACAAAAGATGGTTTTTATGCAAAATTATATAATTCACAATTTGAAGAAGAATAATGTCGCATTGGGGACGGTTCTGTTTGCGACATCGGTTCCAAATGAGACATTGTTATAGGAAAAAGTAAAAATTTAATATTAAAAAGACTATAGGTTTTATAAGTATAAAAGTTTATAAAATCTATAGTCTTTTAAAATTTTTATTGAATTATTTATCATATTCGTAGCTTGCACACATTGATTCATCAGCTTTTTGAGTATCACAATCTTGAATAGGTGATACTTGTATTTCAGCTAATTGACATCGATTTTCTAAGTTGTTATATTTACAACTTGTTACACTACAAAATATTTTTTGATTTTTTTTCATACTAATACCTCCCAATAAAAAGCAGAATTTTTAGAGCATTTACCTAAGGATTTGTAACACTATTTTGGTCACATTCGAAATATATTAAAAATATCATTTACAGATATTTTAGGAAATTTCCTTACTGAACCGTAATATTATTATGTCTAAAATTATAAAAAAATATTCAAAATATAGAAATCTTCTGAATAATATGATAAAATTAAAATATGAAAAATTATGAGGGAAAAATAGATAAAATAAATAATAAACTAGAAAAAATTAGAAAATTTAATAAAATAAAAATCATATTTAAAATGGTATTTATATTTTTACTGTTGATAATGTCTATAATTTTAATAGTAAAAGCAAACACAAAAAGCATAATGACTTCATCAGAGGTTATGGAAGAAACAACTAAAAATGAATTGGAAGAGAATAGCATAAGTGACGAAGAAATTAACACAAATGAAATAAATAAGAGCAGTGTAAATGACTGGAACTTAATATTGGTAAATAAAGAAAATCCAATACCTGAAAATTATAGTGTCAACATTGTAAAAATAGAGGATAATTTTGAAGTTGACGAAAAAATAAAAGAATCAACAGAAAAGATGTTAGCTGATGCAAGAGCAAGTGGTATAAATCCAGAAATATGTTCTGCATATAGAAGTACAAAATATCAAACAACCTTATATAATAATAAAATTAATGAATATTTAAGAAAAGGATTTAATAGGGAACAGGCAACAGAACAAGCCTCTAAATGGGTAACAACACCTGGAACAAGTGAACATGAAATTGGTTTGTCTCTTGATATTATTGATAATAGTTATCAAATATTGGATGAAAATCAGGAAAATACACCAGTACAAAGATGGTTAATGGAACATTGCTATGAATATGGTTTTATATTAAGGTATCCAACAGAAAAAAGAGACATTACAAAAATTAATTATGAACCTTGGCATTATAGATATGTCGGTGTTAAAGATGCAATGATTATAAAAGAAAAAGGTTATTGCTTAGAGGAATATATTGAGTTCTTAAAAGATAAATATTAATGGATAAAACATCTCTATTATTTAGGAAATAACTTAATATAGAGATGTTTTTCATTTAAAAATAAAACAGTTAACATTTTTCCGGATCATCATTAGAAGTATGCTCACAAATTTCAGGTGGTTCTTTAAAACTTAAGTACCAACTAACCCCATTTTGATTTTCTTTAATATAATTTTGTCTTTCCTGAAGTTCTTCAAAAGTCTTTGGTGCAGGAACAATAACTGGTTGCCCAGGCATCCAATTAGCAGCAGTAGAACCTTTACTGCAGTCTGCCATTTGTAAAGCCTGAACAGTTCTTATAATTTCAGGTACAAATCTACCAACATTTAAAGGATAAACAAAAATTGTTCTAACAATTCCTTTATCATCAATTATAAATACATTTCTAACAGTTTCTGTTGTACTTACATCATTAGAAATCATGCCATATTTTCTTGCAATTTGACCATTTCTATCTGCAACAATTGGAAATGGAAGTTGTATTCCGGTTTTACAATAAATATCATACATCCAAGCTAAATGAGATGGATTGCTGTCAATACTTAATCCTAAAAGTTCAGTATTCATTTGCTGAAAATATGTATATGCTCGTGAAAATGCAATCATTTCTGTTGTACATACTGGTGTGAAGTCTCCTGGATGGCTAAAAAATACTAACCATTTGCCTTTATAATCATTTAAAGTTCTTTGGCCAAAAGTTGTTGTTGCTTCAAAATCTGGTGCTTTTTGTCCTATTTTGACATTGCCATTCATCATTAATTCATAATCCATAAAAATAAACTCCTTTCTGGTTTTTAATGTTATTAATGTCTGCTTTTGTTCTATAATATTATAAAAAATAAAAAAAGTTACAAACAATTTTCTATAATATAGAATGTTTTTTGTAAAATAAAAATGCAATTTTGTAAAAGAAAACGTTATAGATAATTTCAAAGTAGTATAATTTGAAACCTAAAAAGTAAAAGATATAAAAATAAAGGAGGATGTTGCAAAATGGAACAACTAGAAACAGATAGGTATATACTAAGAAAACCAAATGAGAATGATGCAGAGGAAATATATGAAAGATGGGGAACAGATAAGGAAAATATGGCACAATATAAGGAACACAAACTTTATAGAAATGTAATAGAAGCTAAAGCGTTAATTAATTCAATATTAAAAGAAAATGAAGATGGAATTATTTTTTGGATTATAGAGGATAAAGAAGGTAAAGACATAATTGGATATATTAAATTACCTACTGGAACCATAAAAGATAAAAAAAGAGAATTAACTTTTTACTTTTTAAAGGGACATAGAGAAGATGGTACACCGGAAGAGGTGTTAAAGTCTGTAATAGATTATATTTTTTCAAAAGAAAAATATGAAACAATAATAACAAAATTTTATGATAGAAACGAAAGAGACACGAAATTGGTTCATAATATATTAGTAAATGTTGGAATGTCAAGAGAAGGAATTTTGAGAAACAGGTTAATTAATGATGAAGGTAAGAAAATTGATAAATACATATATTCTATATTAAAAGAAGAATGGGAATTAGATAGAAAGATTAATAGAAATGGCGAAGTTACAGTTCAGTAGGAAAAATCTCTGAAATACCTGTGAATGATATTTTTCATATTTTCTCAGGTTCCCTACATGATGTTAACAAATTCTAATGTAAATACTCTAACAATACCCGAAGGCAGGACCCTTTAGAGCATTTACTTAAGAATTTGTAACACTATTTTGGTCACATTCGAAATATATTCAAAATATCATTCACAGGTATTTCAGAGATTTTTCCTACTGAACTGTAACATAGCGAAGCAAGTGTACACTAAAAAACTTAAAAAAACTATTGACATATTAAATTTTTAGAAATAAAATAACATTGAAATTAGTAAATAATTGTTAATAAAAAAGAAAAAATTGTTAACAATAAAAATGTTAGGAGGAATTAATATGGCATTAGTAACAACAAAAGAAATGTTTGAAAAATCAATGAAAGAAGGATATGCAATAGGTGCATTTAATGTAAACAACATGGAAATAATACAAGGAATTGTAGATGCAGCAGCAGAAGCAAATTCACCTGTAATATTACAAGTATCATCAAGTGCGATAAAATATGCAAGAATAAATTATTTAATGAAAATGGTAAAAGCAGCGGTAGAAGAGCATCCAAATATACCAATAGCAATACACTTAGACCATGGACCAGATTTTGAAACAGCAAAAATGTGTATCGATAATGGATTTACATCAGTAATGATAGATGGTTCAAAATATGATTTTGAAGAAAATGTAGCTTTAACAAAAAAAGTTGTGGATTACGCACATGCACATGGAGTTCCAGTAGAAGCTGAACTTGGAAAATTAGCAGGAATCGAAGACGATGTAAATGTAGCTGCAAATGATGCAATGTATACTGACCCAGCACAAGCTGAAGAATTTGTAAAGAGAACAGGTTGTGATTCTTTAGCAATTGCAATTGGTACAAGCCATGGAGCTTACAAATTTAAAGGTGAAGCAAAATTAAGATTTGATATTTTAAAAGAAGTAAAAGAAAGAATACCAAATACACCAATAGTTTTACATGGTGCTTCAACAGTAATACCTGAATTAGTTAATATGTGTAATGAATTTGGTGGAGATATACCAGGAGCAAAAGGAGTTCCAGATGAAATATTACACGAAGCAAGTATTTCAGGTGTTTCAAAAATAAATGTTGATACAGACTTAAGACTTGCTATGACTGCAGGTATTAGAAAAACTTTTGTTGAAAATCCAAATGTATTTGATCCTAGAAAATATTTAGGTGAAGCAAGAGAATTAATAAAAGAAACTGTAAAACATAAAATAGTTGATGTTTTTGGTTCAGCAAATAAAGCATAAAAAAATAGGGATTATGGATACGCCATAATCTCTATTGATTTTTATAAGATAATTGTTGTTTCATTCTTCGTTCAGCATCTTTTTTAGCAATATCTTCACGTTTATCATAAAGCTTTTTACCTTTACCAACACCTAAATCCAATTTAACTAAACTACCTTTGAAATACATACTAATTGGAACTAAGCTACAACCTTTTTGCTTAACTAAGCCAACTAACTTATTTATTTCACGTCTGTTTAAAAGTAATTTTCTATCGCGCAAAGGGTCTTTGTTAAAAATATTTCCTTGTTCATAAGGACTTATATGCATACCAACTATGTATACTTCACCATTTTTTATAACAGCATAACTATCTTTTAAGTTAGCTTTACCATTTCTAATTGATTTGATTTCTGTTCCAGAAAGTACAATACCTACTTCCAATTTATCATTAATTGTATAATTATGAAATGCAGTAGGATTTTTCGCAATTAATTTTGTATTCATAAAAAAACCTCAATTCATATTTAATATAATTTAGTATAACACGAAAAAACCTAAACTGCAAGGCTAAAAGCGGACATTAATGATATTTAAAAATATTGAATTATTGAAAATCCGCGACTATTCTTCTGAATCGTCATTATGGTGATTGTTATTAGTAAATTGCATTGAATAATACCAAACAACAGCAATTATAGCAATAGCTGCAACACCTAAAATAATCCATGTCCATGCATTAGAAGACATTCCCATAACTGTATTTTCTGTTGATGTTCTTCTTGCGGAATAATTATTTGTAGCTCCTGCAGAAGAAAAAATTCCATTATTCATCTTGTCTTCACCTTTAGACATTTTGTTTTCTGTACCGCCAGTTACATCTTTTGATGTATTGGAAATATCTAATGCTGCATTTTCAACTGTATTTTCCACACCACCTACAAAATTTCTTATATCATTTGTAGCGGTATTTAAAACTGTATTTCCATCATTTGCAAAACAAATTGAAAAAGAAAATATGGCAAAAACAGCAACTACTAAAGAAACAAAAATTTTCTTGTTCATTATAATTTCCTCCTTTAAATGTAAACAAAATAATTGATTTAAATTGATAAATCTAATAATATTATTTAAAAATTTGGAGAAAATATACATACAAAAAATACCTATATAAAGTAAAAAAACTAAAATTTTCTTATTTTTGAAAACTTTAGTTTTGACTGTTAATTTTTTAATTTTATTAAAATTGCAATTGCTAGTAAAATTAAAAGAATACCAATAACTATTAAAAATATGTTTAAGATATTAGTTAAACTTAAATCAGCTGAAGAATTTAAATTTCCTGATTTAACAGTTGTAGATGTTACACTTGAAGAATTCTGAGAAGTATTTTGTGTTGCATTTCTACTAGAATTTGATGTTGTATCAGAATAACCATAGTCTTCAGAATTATCTTCATCATAGCTTTGATTATCGTCTAGAGAAGAGTTACTTGAAGAATTTTCAGTTAAATTTAAATCAACAGATTTTACAAAATTTGTGTTTATTAAAATAATTAATAAAAAGATTAAGACTATTGATATTATTTTTCTTAAACTTGTCATATTGATTAACCTCCTTATGTTTTCATTTGTTTTAAAGTAAATTTGTTAATAACCAAATTTACTATATAGATATAATAACACAAAATTGAGTAACAGTCTAGAGAAAATTTAAAATATTATGAATAATTTATGATATGATCACCCAGTAAAAATAATTTATGAAAAGTTCACCCCATGATATAATGGAGGTATG
>CAKOWP010000061.1 GCA_934122385.1 uncultured Clostridia bacterium
TAACTTCCCATTTCTCTTTAACCATTATATTATATATTTTTATATTTGTAAAGATATTTTTTATATTTTTTTGATTAAATCCCTAATTTTCTATTTCTGTAAAATATTCATTAATTCTAATAATCAATTCTTGTTTAACCTCTTCAATAGTCATCCCCTCAACTTGAGCACCAGCCAAAGTAATATGACCACCACCACCAAGTTTTTCTAAGATAACTTGAACATTAATATCACCAATAGAACGACCACTAATGCAAATTTTTTCACCTGTATCACCTAAAACAAATGACGCCGTAACATCACTTATTGTAAGTAATTCGTCTGCTGCCTTAGCACACAATAAACTGATATCTTTAGATTTTTCAGTATCACACAAAGCAATTGCTATTGAATCATTAACAATTTCCGCTTTTTTAACTATATCTGCTATTTTATTAAATGATTCTAAATCACTTTGGAACCATTTCTTAACTCTTATAATGTCAACACCACATCTTCTTAAATATGCTGCTGCTTCAAAAGTTCTAACACCTGTCTTAAATGTAAAGCTTTTTGTATCCATCATAATACCTGCATATAATGCTTCAGCTTCTATTTTCTTTAATTCAACATTAACTTCTGCATATTGTAACAATTCCGTTACAAGCTCCGCAGCTGATGAAGCATACACTTCTTGGAATGTTAGTGTTGCATTTTCAATATAGTCCGCACTTCTTCTATGATGATCTATAATAACTATTTTACTAGCCTTTTTCAACACTTCTTCAGATTCAACATAATTAACCTTGTGAGTATCTACAACCACCAATAAAGTATCTTCATCAATATTTTCCTCAGCTACTTCTTTGTTAATTATTACATCCTCATATTCTGGTTCTTCTTTTAAGCTCTCCATAAAGTTTTGTAGAGCAGGTCTATTATCTGCAATTATATATGCATTTTTATCTAAACTCTTAGCAAGTCTATATACACCTACAGCAGACCCTATTGCATCTATATCAGGATTCGCATGTCCCATAACCATTACTTTGCTTGATTCTTTTATAAGATTCTCTAATGCATGTGCCACAACTCTCGCCTTAACTTTAGTTCTCTTTTCAACCTCTTGTGACCTACCCCCAAAGAATTTATAAATATCATTTTGTCTTACAACTGCCTGGTCTCCACCTCTACCAAGTACAATATCCATTGCTGTTTGAGCTGATTTGTATTTGTCTTTGTCAACTTCGCCTTCATTAGAAATTGCAATACTTAATGTGAATTGTACTTTTTGTTTTGGATCTAATTCCTTTATTTTATCTAAAATACTAAATTTATCTTCTTTAATTTTTTCCAAATACCTTTGTTCAAAAATGTAAATATATCTATCTCTGTCTGATTTTATCAATATACCATTTGTCTCATTTGTCCATTCATAAATCACTTTATCAATTTCTGCAATATATTGAGCTTTTTCCTCACTCTCTAGCATTTGCATATTTTCTTCGTAATTATCTATCATAATAATTCCAACACATGATTTTGAATCATTATATTCTTTTTGTAGCTTGATATTTTCAGTTTCATCTATAAAATATAATATTGCCATGTATTCATTTTTTTCATTTTTAGAATATCTTTTAGAATTGACAAATTTTCCAACCATTCTGTATTGTCTTTTATTTACTTGAATATTTTTTAATATTGATTTATCTGTACTATCCTTTTTATTTTTAATTTCCTCTTTTAAATCATATGTTAAATCATTTACAAAAGTGTTTATATCTATATCTTCAAATTCTGTTGCAAATTTTGAACTTTTCCATACTACATTTCCATCTGTTTCTAATATGATTAGTGGAAATGGTGAATTTATTAAACTTGTTTTTGCAGCTGAATCTACTGTTAATGTTAAATCTTGAAGTGTTTCTGATATTTCACTTTTTCTTTTGTTGTTAGCAAAGTATGTGTATGCTAATATTAACACATATAGTGCAATTGCTGGTATTATTAGCATTTTGTTTTGCCAACATATTCCTATTAATAAAATTAGTATTATTATTAGGTATATTTTTGTTCTTGATACTAAATTATCAAAAATTTTTTTATTACTTGTTTGCATAAATCTCTCCTTTTACATCTTCTATTTTACTTCGGATTTGGAGATTTGTCAACATCGAATGACTTTCAACATATCAAAAAAGAGTACCAATTAAAGCACTCCTTCTAATTAATTTATTTATACCAAGCATGTTCTCCATATAATCTAAATTCTATATTTTATAAAGTTTTTTATTTTATATCAGTTGTAACATTATTCTTAATTAATCATAAATTTAATTATTTTTTGTATACTCAACTATAATATAATATTTTCCATTTGCACTTGGTCCAGCTGCATTACACTTAATGTTTCCATTATTTTCATAAAAAATTGTTGCAAAATCCGATGTACTTGTATGATATGGTACAGGTACTTGATTCTGTGTTTCATTTTGCTTTACAACACCATATGTTGTAATAATTGTATCTAAATTTTCAATAATTATACCCGTATTCAAACTTCCTGCTTGTTTTTTTTCAAACACAACTGTTTTTCTATAAATTTTTTTTCCATCTATCCATGTTCCAATTGTTTCTTCTTCTAAACTATACGAATTATTACCGTTCTCTACTTCCTGTTGAAATAATTTCATTTATTGAATTTTCATAACTCTCCAAAGTTGCATTTTCTAATTTTTGTGTCTCTTCACTTTTTTGTTTTGCAAGATTCACTTTGTCAAATACCCCTGTTTGTGTTAACGTCATTATTGAAATTTCCGCTAAAATAAGCAAAATTATTATTGTTATTACTAATGCAACTAGTGTTATTCCTTTGTTTTTTTTCATAATTTTCTTCTCCTTTGTTTCATACTCTTAGTCTTATTTTAAAACATATTGTTTTAAAAGTCAATATAACAATTTGTTTTATTTTATAATTTTATTACTTAACTTGATAATATTTTAAAGAAAAACATATGTCATAGAAAATTAAAGGAGAAATTTAGCTAATGAAAACTAGAATTAAAGATTTAAGGGAAGATAGAGATTTAACCCAACAAGAACTTAGTAAATTTTTAAACATATCCCAAGTAGCATATTCTTATTACGAACTAAATAAAAGAAACATTCCTCTAGAACTCTTATCTAAACTAGCAGATTTTTATAATACAAGTGTTGATTACCTAATTTACAGAACAGATGAATTTAAGCCTTATGAAAAGCCTATACAGCATAATTAATTTTTATTTCAATCACAAAATCAAAGATAATTCAAGCTATATTTTGCACAAAATCAAGAATAATATTGTATATAATTTGCACAAAATCAAAGATAATATCATATTTTATTTACACAAAATCAAAAATAATATTATATACATTTTTAAAATCATTATCAATAGTTATGAAAAAAATTTCCATAACTCAAAAAAAATACAGAGTTCTGGAAATTTTCATATATTTTATTTATTTTCATCATTAATCACATTAGTACTTAAAACTGCCTCTTCCTTATCTTGCTCACTACCCTCTTGTTTTTTAACAGCATCTGCTATCATAATAAACTTAACCTCGCCATCATTATCACCATCAAGCATTGTGAAACTATTATAATCTTTAGATAAATCAGTTAATTTTTGGGCTCTTGTAGTTAAATCCTTAACATCACCATTTATATAATTACAAATTTTCTTAATACCTTCTTCATTAAATGTTTTAATTCCTTCTGCCAAAGTTGTTGCTCCATCATTAACTTGATTTGTTCCATCTGCCAATGTTGCAGCACCACTATTTAATTCTGATAGACCTGATGTTAATTGATTTAAGCCATTTCCTAAAGTATTCATTTGAGAAACCACTTGATTTGTAAATGTCTTTTTAGCTTGATTCCCAACTTGTTTTGCAACTGTTGTTGAAGTTTGCATTGCTGTTGTAGTTGCAGTACTTTGTGCTGTTGTCAATGCTGTTGTTATTGCTGTTTGTGTTGCTATTTGTTGTGCTGTTTCTACTGCTGTTGTTTCTGCTGTTTCTGTTGCAACTTTTTGCGCTACAGCTAATGCAGTTGCAACTGCAGTTTGTTCTGCTGTTGTTTTTGCTGTTGCTAAAGCTGTATTTACCGCCGTTTGTGTTGCTGTACTTTGTGCTGTTGCAATAAGTAATGCCTTTTCTGCATCTGTTAATGTTGTTGGATAATTTGCTTGTGCATTTGTTATTATTGCTGCTTGCTGTTTCTCTGTCAATTGCGCTCCTTCTTTTGCTTTTTCTGTGATTTGTGTTTCTTGATCTTTTGTTAAAACTGCACCTTTTTTTGCCGTATCTATAATTTGTGCCTTTTGAGCATCTGTTAATTTAGCTTTTTCAGCAGCTTGTGCTTTTATTTGAGATTTTTGTTTTTCAGTTAAAACTGCACTTGTTTGAGCTTGTGCTTTTATTTGTGCCTTTTGTTCTTCTGTTAATTGACTAGCTGCAGCTGCTTGTTGTTTTATTGATTCTAAAGTTTTGCTATCTAATGCTTCTGATTTGTCATTTTTTAAACTTTGTGTTGATTTTGCTACTTCTGCTGATATTGTTTGTGCTCCATTATATGCTGTTGTAACGCCATTTTTTAAAGTATTTGCACCTGTTGCTAATTCTGTAGTTCCATCTTTTAGTGTATTAGCACCATCTTGAATTTGATTCATTGAAGTTTGTAATGTATTTACTTGACCATATATTTCATCCAAATTATCAAAAACTTTTAAATCATCTTCTTCTAAAACTTTAGGTGTAACATAAGACATTATACTACTTGTTTCAAAATTTGTTGCATCCATTGTAATCTCTACATTACTTGGAATTTCAACTTTGTCATCAGATAATCCTAAACTTTCTTGTAAACCAGGCATAGCCATACCAACTACAACAGTTTTTGAACCATCATCAACAACTTTACCAGAAGAAACTTCTATATTTCTTGCATTTTCGTTTTCTATTATAGTTCCTGCAACAACTACAAATGGTACATACATTTTAACTTTTTTACCATTTATATCAACAGTTCTTTCCTCTTTATTTGTATATTGTAATGTGATTTTAACTTTACCACTTTTTCCAGCAATTTCGTTTGCAGAAAGCTCTTTTCCGTCTAATTCATATTTAACATTACATTCAATTGGTAACTCTTTGGAAAATTCACCTTGATAATAAATATCATTTTTGTTAGCATTCCATACAAATTTGTTACCATCTTGTGTATAAGTTTCGTCTCCACTTGTATTTTTAACATTTAATAAATCTGATAAATCATTAATTAAATCCGCATTTTCTGTATTTTTAATATGTGTACTAACTATTGTTTTGTAGTTATTTCCATCACTATCTAATTTTGAATAAACAGTCTCGTCTTTTGTATAAGCAAATACAGGAAATGTATATCCAACCATAGAGCATAACAATGTACCTGAAATTACTTTAGAAATCACTTTATTATTTTTCATTTTTAATACCTCCAATTTTATTATCTATCAAGTTGGAAAAGAATTAAATTTTGGCAAGGTAAATTTAATTTAAAAGGCAAGGGCGCATACGCTTGTATGTAACCGCGTTTTAAATTAAATTTGACACAGCCAAAATTATAATTATTTTTCAACGCTTTGTCTCATTCCAACAGTTGTCTTACAAATAATCTTATCAAACAACAATAAGAACGCTGGTAATACCATTATAACAGTAAACATACTTATAATTGCCCCTCTAGACATAAGCGTACATAATGATGCAATCATTCCAATTTTTGAAACAACGCCAACACCAAATGTTGCACCAAAGAAACATAAACCGCTAACAATAATTGAACTTATTGATGTTCCTAATGCTTCTGAAACCGCTTCTTTTTTGCCTTTTCCATCTTTTCTGAAATTGATATATTTTGTTGTTATCAAAATTGCATAATCTATTGTAGCCCCCAATTGAATTGTTCCAATAACTATTGAGGCAATAAATGGTAGAGTAGTATTTGTATAAGTTGATATTCCCATATTTAAGAATATAGCAAATTCAATTACAACCATCAAAATCACTGGTAAAGAAATTGATTTTAAAACAAATATCATAATTACAAATATAACTGCAATAGAAACACTATTTACACTATT
>CAKOWP010000062.1 GCA_934122385.1 uncultured Clostridia bacterium
CGGTTAACATTATACTCTCATATATAATGTTTGTCAAGGCTAACATAGAACAAATCTGAAAAAATCTTTGATTTTTTCAGTAAATTTGTTCGTGTGCGAAAATTTATGTAATAAATTTTCTGTACCATAAAGCTTTATATATTATGAAAGTTGCATAACTTTCATAATATATAAAAATGACACATTTTGCTAATTTTAGCATGTGTCATTTTTTAATAAGTCATTTTATTTTTTATCCCAACGCAACATCTAATATCATCATAATTGTAAACCCAATTGCAACACCAATAGTGCCAATATTAGAATGTTCTCCTGCTTGTGACTCTGGAATCAATTCTTCTACAACAACATAAATCATTGCACCTGCTGCAAAAGATAGCAAATATGGTAAAATTGGAACAACTGCATTTGTAAGAAGTATTGTAATAATTGCACCAATTGGCTCAACAATCCCCGACAAAGTCCCATACAAAAATGCTTTTGGCTTTGAAACTCCCTCACTTTTTAATGGCATTGAAATAATTGCACCTTCTGGAAAGTTTTGTATAGCAATTCCAACTGCTAGTGCAAAAGCACTTGCCATTGTAATTCCTGCATTTTGTGCTAGTGCTCCTGCAAAAGTAACCCCAACTGCCATTCCTTCTGGTATGTTGTGTAATGTTACCGCAAATACCATCATTGTTGTCTTCTTCAACTTTGCTTTCATCCCTTCTGGCTTTTCGCTTTCTAAGTGCATATGTGGTACTACACTATCTAATACTAAAAGAAATACAATTCCTAATAAAAATCCTATCGCCGCCGGAATCCAAGCAACTTTTCCTTGTGTTTCTGCCATTTCTATTGATGGTATTAATAATGACCATACTGATGCCGCTATCATTACTCCTGATGCAAATCCTAATAAGATTTTTTCTACTTTTTTGTTCATTTCTTTTTTCATTAAGAATACCATTGCGGCTCCAAGTGTTGTGCCTAAAAATGGTATTGCAAGTCCAATAACTAAATCCATATTTTTCCTCCTTGATTTTTTAAATTTTTCATGCTATTATACTTGTTAGAATTAATTCATATTATATAATTTTGAGAAAGGTAGGTAGTATTTGATGAGTAGTAAACAAACCAAAAGACCTGCTGAGCTGCTTGCAGAACGGCTTCGTATGTCAAATTCAGATTTAAATGTGATCTTAGCAATGGATCAGCTAAGACGTAAAAAGCAGGAAGAAAGATTATCCGATGAAGAAATCGTTGCTTCTAGCAAACAGCTGTATTATTTTTAATTCAGACAGAGTCTACAATTTAGACTCTGTTTTTATAAATGTTCTTCGTTGTGTTCCTCATTTTCATTATTTCCCAAAAACTCAAATTTAAGCATTGTACTTTTTATTGCATGATACAAAACCTTATAAATTTTATCTTCATCCTTGATTTGCACCTGCATCAATAGAATTTTCTACTAACTTTTTTTCTACATTTGCAGGTATTTCTATTTCTTAACCTTTCTAGAAAGCACATTATTAACAACAATAGAAATTACTAAACTACCAACTGTTGCATTAAATGTAACATCAATTATTAAAATTGATAAAAATAACCTTGTTTTTCCAAGAAAACGAAATGGCTATGACTAAAAATATTTCTAAGATTTTATTGGATAATAGTTTTGATTCAAAGAATCTTGATGAAAAGGTTCATATTGCTATTCACTTGATTGATGATTTGTGTCATGAGATTGTTTATCATAAGCACAAGGATTTGGATTATGATGTTATGATTAATTTGGTTATCGAAAATATATTGAATTTTATATAGAATTCTGTTATAATTTTAATATAATTTTTTATTATTATGCTAAGTGCATATTTATATAAATGATAATATTAATTTAATATTATTTAGTTACAATTAATTGGTTTGACAACGAAAGGAGATTCTTATGAATGAAAAAGAACGGTCAGCAAAAAAAATTAAAGAGGAACTAAAAAAAGAGTCAAGAGTTCAAAATTTAATTTTTTTAGATTTATTTATAGCAATTTTTTTAGGATTTCTATCTTTAATTATTAGCACAGCCACTAGCACTCCTCTAATAATTTATTTGTCTATTATATTGCTAGTTATAATAATATTAGATTTTGCATTAAAAAAGCCTTTGGATAAGATTTTTGATATTAATTACCTTTTCTGTACTGAAGAATATGTGGAGGTTGTTCCATTACCACTTCAAAAATACGAGTTTCTTCGTTTAACTAAAACAGATACTACAAAATTTTATGCAACTCTAAAAAATGAACTTGAAGTTACTGTTTATATACAAATCAGTGCTGACGAAAAACTTAAGTTTTTTGAAAACATATCTCTTGTAGATTTGGATCTTTACTACGCAATAATCAAACCCGAATAACATTCCCCCCGCATAAAGTTTCTTATAATCTTTATGCGGAGGATGTTTTTTTATTTTTGCTTCTACATTTCTATGCTATGATTACTCAGTTCTTAGTGCAATTACTGGGTCTTTTTTACTTGCAATTTTAGCTGGAATTAAACCTGCTATAATTGTCAAGAACATGCTAATAAGAACTAATACAACACCGGCCTTAAATGGTACAGCAGTTACCACTTTAACACCTGTTACAGCATAAATCATACTATTTATTGGAAGTGTTAATAATACTGTAATGCCTATTCCTATAAGACCTGATATTAAACCAATAATCAAAGTTTCTGCATTAAATACTCTCGAAATATCTTTTTTAGATGCACCAATTGCTCTTAAAATTCCAATTTCTTTTGTTCTTTCTAATACAGAAATATATGTTATAATACCTATCATTATTGAAGATACTATTAATGATATTGCTACAAATGCAATTAATACATAACTTATTGTATTAATAATTTGGCTTACAGATTTCATCATTGTTCCAACTATATCTGTGTAGCTTATTGTATTTTCTTCTTTTCCATCATCTCTTTGTTTTTGGTTATAATCTTCTATTGCACTTGATATTTTATCTTTTGATTCAAAATCTTTTGGATAAATACTAATTGATGTTGGTGTATCAATATCAACTGCACCTAGTTTTTGTAGATTTTTTTCATAGCTTGAGTCTTTATTGGCTGAATATGCTTCCATCATTTTGGCAATTTCTTCACTACTTAATTTGCTCATTGCCATTCTTTGCTCTGTTGTCAAATTCTCCATTGAAGATGTATCTTCGTCTGTTGGAAATTTTAAACCAGAAAATACATTTACATCTTTGTTTTCTTTTTGTTCTTTTACAATTTGTGCGTCATTTGATTTTTCTACTACATATTCTTTTAATTGTTTTGTATATCCTATACCACTTGTAACAGAAGTACTTACAGCACTTTGTTCATTTTGTTTTATAATTCCAACCACTTTTACAGTTTCTGCATTATTAATTTTCTCTTTTAAATAATTATCATCATCTTCTTTGTTTACCCATAGCCCATTTTGTTTTTGATAATAGTCTGAATTTAATAATAGCTTAAATTGTAGGTTTAAAAGGTTGTCATATGAATATGATGTTGATTCTTGATTTTCGTCAAATTTTTCTCCATTTTCTACTGCTTTCCATTTGTCTTTTAGTTCACTTTGATCTTTTAGTCCTAATGAATATAATGTGTAATCATCTATTCTTCCGTCTTCTTTTAATACTAAAACTACTTCATTATATTGTTTTGGCCAGTTTCCTTTTACTAAATCATATTGTGATTCTAGTAATTGTTGATTATCTAGCATTTCAAAACACACATCAGTATTTGTCATCATTGAACTTCCAAATACATATGACATTGCTGAATTGTTTTGTGCTTCTATCATATCACCCATTCCAAATGCGTTCATTACTGTACTTGGGTTTACTCTTACAATTCCATTGTTTGTATTTGCTCTATACAAGTTAATATTCAAGTCATATCCATATTTTATGCTATTACTATTTTTTGTAATTTCATTGTCGCCATCGTCCAAATATTTTTTTAATTCTTTCAAATTATTGCTTTGCTTTTTATTAGAAAGTGTTGTTATCATATCATTCATTATATCTGCTGAATATGCTTTTCCTTCTTCTTTGTTTTCCGTATTATCTGTATTTTCACCAGACATAGACTGCATTAAGCTTGACATATCTACTGTTGATTCTTCTATTGTAATTGGATATGAAGAAAGTGTATCTTCTTCTACTTTATTTATATAGTTTTGTACACCTGTTGAAATTGCTAAAATTAGTGCAATTCCTATTATTCCAATACTTCCAGCAAATGATGTTAATATTGTTCTTCCTTTTTTAGTCATTAAATTATTTAAACTTAGTCGTAATGCTGTAAGGAATTTCATTGATGTTCTTCTCTTTTTAGTTTCTTCCTTTTTCTCTTCTTTTTGATGTTCAATTGGGTCTGAATCATCTGTTATTTTTCCGTCAAGTATTTTTATAATTCTACTTGAATATTTTTCTGCAAGTTCTGGGTTGTGTGTAACCATTATTATTAGTTTGTCTTTTGATATTTTCTTTAATATTTCCATTACTTGCACACTTGTTTTTGTATCTAATGCACCTGTTGGTTCATCTGCTAAAATTATATCTGGGTTATTTACTAAAGCTCTTGCTATTGCAACTCTTTGCATTTGTCCACCTGATAATTGGTTTGGCTTTTTGTGTATTTGTTCTTTTAGTCCAACTTCTTCTAGTGCTTTTATTGCTCTTGCTTTTCTTTCTTTCCTAGATACTCCTGAAATTGTTAATGCTAGCTCTACATTTGATAATACTGTTTGATGTCCTATTAAGTTGTAACTTTGGAATACAAATCCTACTGAATAATTTCTATATGCGTCCCAGTCTCTGTCTTTAAAGTCTTTTGTTGATTTTCCATTTATTATTAGGTCTCCTGATGTATATCTATCTAGTCCTCCTATGATGTTTAAAAGCGTTGTTTTTCCACATCCACTTTGTCCTAGTATTGAAACAAATTCTGATTCTCTAAATTCTATGTTTATACCTTTTAAAGCTTCTACTTTTTCGTCTCCACTCACATATGTCTTTTTTATGTTTTTAAGTTTTAACATGAATTTCTCCTTTCTTTAATATATATTATATTTATATCATAAATTTAGATTTTTTCATAGTTTTTTTATAAAATTAAGGAACTATGTTTTCATAGTTCCTCTAAATGTTGGTTATTTGGCAGGTGTGCCAAATCCTGCATCTCTTTTGACCACTAGGGTGTGTGGATGGCACTATTGTCCACTTCAAATAACTCTTTATATTGTACTTATATTATATAACTTTTATTCATTTTTGTCTAGTTTTTTATTTTTATTCTTCCAAATAATTTTTCCTCGATTTTTTAAAGTTTGTTTCCATGTTCTATTATTTAATTTCATCATAGTAATAATTGAGTTTTTATTATGTTCTTTATCTTGACCTAATGCAAGTTTAATTACAACTCTCCCATTTTTTTCTATATTTTTTACTTGTTTTAAATATATCATTGTATCTTCATGTCTATTATCTTCTATAATATAATCAGGATTATCTATTATACTTTTTAAATATGGTCTTAATTCTTTATATTCATTTTTATGAAATAGAAGAATATGTTCATATAATCTCTCATCTGTTAGTATTACTTCTTCAGTAATTAATCTTTTTTTATATTTTTCCAATTTATTTCTATCTAATTTCGTTATATATTGCAAATTATTTCATTCCTCTTTTTTGTTTTTTATTATATAATTTTTATAAATTATATAACATCATAATCTATAGCACACTATATATCTAGCATTAAATTTTTATAATTTTCTCCCACTCCAAATCTTCTTTTCCAAAATGTCCATAGTTTGTCGTTTTAGTATAAATAGGCTCTCTGAGTTTTAAATATTCAATAATACCATTTGGTGTTAAGTCAAATTTTTCTCTTACCATATGTGCTAATTCTTCGTCTGATTTCTTACCTGTACCAAAAGTATTTACACATATAGAAAGAGGTTCTTTCATCCCGATAGCATATGAAATTTGTATCTCACATTTTTCTGCATATCCATTTGCAACTATATTTTTAGCAATGTGTCTTAACAT
>CAKOWP010000063.1 GCA_934122385.1 uncultured Clostridia bacterium
GTATATTTACACAAAATGAGGAGGGGATTATTTTGGCAGAGAAAGAAAATAAAGAAATAAAAAAAGCAATAAGAGCTCTAGACTTTATAAGTGCAGACCCAAAGGAAAGAGAAAGGCACAATTCTATATTAATGGCAGAATATAATAGACTAACAAGTGAGCATAACTTTTTTGAAGCTGGAAAAGAGGAACGGAGAAATTAAAGGTAAAAAAGAAAAAAAGTATTGAAATAGCAAAAGAAATGTTAAAAAAAGAATTATCTGTAGAGTTAATAAGTGAAATAACTAAACTAACAATAAAAGAAATAGAAGAATTACAGAAAAAATAAAATAATAGTTTTGCTAAATTGTTATATATTAATAAATGAAAAATCTTTTATAATACAAAAAGTGGTACAGTCTAAACTGTACCATTTTTTTAAAAGGTAATAACCCCATTCTTAAAATCCAAATTAGCCAAAGAATTATTCTCAAAAGCAAGAGAATAAACATCAGTAGCAAAAACATCTTTATCAAATAAAACTTGTAAATCCTTATCAGAATTAGTATCAATAAATTTTTTAACAGAAGTAATTATTTTTAGTTCTGGATGTTTAGTAGCAATTTCAGAAACTAATTTTTTTCCATTATCATTAAAACCAAGAACTCTAACATATGGTTTTTCTACTTGTTTAGAAAGTTGCATATCCTCTTTAGAAATATCAAGTAAAGCATATAAAAGAATTCTTTGTAATCTGGTTATTGTATATCTTTTAGATTTTACAATATCCAAAAATTCATTAATAGTATTACAAGAATTAGCAGCTTTTTTAATAGAAAATTCTAATCCTTCAGAAACATCTGAAAAATCAGCAATTTTTTCAATACTCATTTTCCTTAATGTATAAATAATTTCTTTCTCAAAACAATTTAAATCAGGAACAATATGTCCAGAATTTATACAGTCCATTAAAACAGAATAAGAATTTTCTGGTATAACAGTTTTAATAGAATTAAAATCTTTGCTTTTAATAAGTTCTCTAATTGCAGTTGCACTTGCAAAAGTTTTCAAATTACAATTTTCTATATTGCAATCTAAAGTAGCTATATCATTTTTTGACAAATCTGTACTATTATAATCTGTTGCAAATCTACTGATACAAACAGGTTTTATAGAACTATTATATTTTTTCAAAGCCTTTAAATACTCAATTCCTAAAATGTTGTTAGGTGAAGACAAAGCTTTTTTATACTCTTCAAAATCCTGTTCATCATTTTCAAAGGTATTAGTATTTTTTATATAATCAAGCAAGGCATTTTCACGAGCTTTAGGAAATGATAATCCTTTATCTAATTCAGCAGCCAATAATATTTTATAATTTTTAGGCTCGTTACATAGTATATCAGCAATTGAATCTAAAACGGCAATATCAGGAGTTTCAGAACCAAAAGATAAGTAATCTATAATTCCTAAAGAATTTAAAATCTTAATTGCTCCATCAGCGAAATTTTCGCTACTTGAAATAGAATATAAAACAGGAAGTTCTATAATTAAATCAACACCATTTTGCAAAGCCATTTTAGTTTTGGACCATTTATCAATAACAGAAGTAGAACCACGTTGTGTAAAATTTCCACTAATTATTGCAACAGTATAATCACAACCAGTTACCTTTTTAGAAGAATCTAAATGATATAAATGTCCATTATGGAATGGATTATATTCAGCAATTATTCCTAAAACTCTGCTCAATAAAAACACCTTCTTTCTAATTTTTCCAATAGTTTATGTAAGTAATTAAATTGACATTATCAAATTTATATAAATACTTGTTAAATTTCAACTATATTGATATAATAACACAAAAAGCAATAAAAGACAAGGAAGTGTAGATTATGGAAAAAGTAATTATTTATACAGACGGTGCGTGTTCAGGAAATCCAGGTCCAGGAGGCTGGGGTGCAATTTTAATGTATAAAGATACAAAAAAAGAAATATCTGGTGGAAAAAAAGATACAACGAACAATGTAATGGAACTAACGGCAGCATTAGAAGGATTAAAATTATTAAAATTCCCTTGTGAGGTTGAGTTGTATAGTGATAGTGCATATTTGGTAAATGGATTTTCACAAGGATGGATTTATAATTGGCAAAAAAATAATTGGAAAACAGCAAATAAAGAACCTGTAAAAAATAAAGAAATTTGGCAAGAAATATATCATTTAACTCAAGTACATAAAGTAAAATTTATTAAAGTAAAAGGACATGCTGATAATGAATTTAATAATAGATGTGATGAAATGGCTAGAAATGCAATAAAAACGCTGTAATATAAAATAATTGTAATATAAATGTAATATTTGAAATTCGACAAAATTATTGAAAAAAAGTAGGGTTTATTTTATAATAAAATAGAAAGATTAATGCCACAGATAAAATTATGGAAGGATGTATGATTAATGGATACATTTGCTAACTATATATTAAATGAAAAAAACTTAGCATCAAAAATGGAAATAGTATATTACCTATCAAAAAAAGAAAATATCTACTTTGATAAATCAGTAATTTTTAAAACAGAATTAGCCAGAATATTTTTAAAATATAATAAATTAGAATTAGATGAGAATTTGGTTTTAACAGCAAGCTTATTATGTAACTGTAAAAAGGTAGAAAATGTAAGAAAAATAGAAGAGATAAAAGCATATGCAAAAAATGGAGCACAATATTTAGAAAATTTAGGATTTGACAAGAGATTTTGCAAAATTTGTGAAGAAGTGAATAGATATAGTGGAAGTAACCCAAGAGAAAGAGAAAGCGATGTTTTAGAATTAGTAGACCAATTTGGTGGAATGCTTTTAGACAGACCAGAAAGAATTGGATTTGAACCAGACGAAGCTATTGTTCTATTAAAATATAGAAACTTAAAAGATAAATATAATAGATATTCAGAAATATTTATTGATTTTATAAATATGTTAGAAAGCATAGATATGGGGGAATTTTCTGAAGTCAAAGCATTAAAGAGATTAAGAAAATTATATAACGAAAATAGTGAATTAATAGATTTTATAAAAAAAGTTGTTAATCAGTATGAACCACAAGTGGATAGTTTGATAGATAAAAAATACAAAAAAATCAAAAATGAAATGTTTGAGGAAAGTTTTAAAAACAATAGGCCGTTATTTACAGAAGAAACAACAGTTAGAATTTTGAAAGAAATGGAAGAAAATAATTTGAATTTTAGAAATAAGCAAGAAGAAAATATATAGAAGAAAGAGGAACATAAAATGTATGAAGTATTTGCAGATTTACATGTACATATAGGAAGATCAGAAAATGGAAAGCCAATAAAAATAACAGCAGCAAGAAGTTTAAATTTTGCGAACATAGCTAAAGAATGTGCAGAAAGAAAAGGAATAAATATTGTAGGAATAATAGATTGTGCATCACCATATGTAATTGAAGACATCGAGAACTTCTTGAGAACAGGTGACGCATATGAACTAAAAGATGGAGGAATTATTTATAAAGATAAAGTTTGTATTCTTTTAGGAAGCGAAGTAGAAACATCAGAAAAAGGAAGAAATGGAAAATGCGGTGCAGCACATAATGTATGTTTCTTCCCACATTTAGAAGACATAAAAGCGTTTTCAAACGAGATGAGCCATCATATTAAAAACATAACATTAAGTACACAAAGGTCAGATATATCTGGATATGAATTAATAGATATAGTTGAAAAATACAATGGTATTTTAATACCAGCACATATATTTACACCATTCAAAAGTTATTACGGAAATTGTACAGATAGATTAGAAAATATATTTAAAGAAAAATATGATAAAATCTTTGCGGTTGAATTAGGGTTAAGTTCAGATACATTTTTAGCAGATGAAATATCAGAATTGGAAAATAAAACTTTTGTAACAAATTCTGATGCTCATTCATTGCCTAAAATTGCAAGAGAATATAATAAAATGCAAGTAGAGGATATTTCATTTAAAGAAGTTGTCAAAGCTTTAAAAAATGAAGATGGAAGAAAAATAATTGCAAATTATGGATTAGACCCTAAACTTGGAAAATATCATAGAACTTATTGCGACAATTGTAATCAAACAATTGAAACTAAAGAGCCAGTTGAAGTGTGCCCATATTGTGGAAGCAACAAGGTTACTTTTGGTGTTTTTGATAGAATTGAATTAATTAGAGATAAAAAAGAAACCAAGAGTCCAGCAAATAGACCACCATACATTTATCAAGTTCCACTTGGTTTTATTCCAGGTGTTGGTGGAAAAACTATTGAGAAATTATTGGATAATTTTGAGACTGAAATGAATATATTACATAGATTATCAAAAGATGATATAGAAGCGGTTGTTGGTGAAAAAGTCGCAAATTCTATTGAAAAAGCTAGAACTGGAAATGCAAAAGTGCAATCCGGTGGTGGAGGTAACTACGGAAAAATTTTGTAAAAATATTAATAATTATAAAAATAACTATATGTATGTATAATAAAAATAAAATTATTCGGTTACATACATAAACAAGAACTTTTATATTGATTTTATGGCACCCTTCCACTAAAGTGAACTCTTTCCATAAAATCAATTGAAAATTTCTAAGTTTATTCCAGCCACATCATAATTTTATTTTTATTATACATACATATAGTTAATTAAAATTATATAATAGTTCTAAAAATCTCTTTATCGAATACACATTATGTATAAAAGTGTAAAACGATAAGGAGATTTTTAGATGAAAAAAAACAAACGATTAAATATATGGAATACAATCTATCAACATATAGAAAATAACAGTAAAGAATACATATTAATAACATTACTATTTATTGTAGGAATATTTTTAGGAGTAATGTTTATTAACAATATGCAAGAAGCACAAAAAACAGAGGTGTCATCATATTTAAACAACTTTGTAGAAAAGCTAAAAAACATACAAGAAATAAATAATGGAGAAATTTTAAAAGCAACATTAAAAGAAAATATTATTTTAGCAGTAGCACTATGGTTCTTTGGAACAACGGTAATAGGAATACCAATAGTCTTTGGAATAATATTATATAGAGGATTTTGTCTAGGATATACCATTGCATCAGTTATTACAATAATGGGGCTAGGAAAAGGAATTTTATTTATATTAACAGCATTATTACTACAAAACATTATATTTATTCCAGCTATATTGGCAATAGGAGTAAGCCGGATTTAAATTATACAAATCAATAGTAAAGGACAGAAATAAAGATAACATAAAAGTAGAGGTACTAAGGCATACAATTTTTTCAGCAATTATGTTAGGACTATTATGTTTAGCAGCTTGCATAGAAATATTAATTTCAACAAATTTTCTTAAAAAAATTATAAAATATTTTTAAAAATCTATTTACATTTTTGAAATAGTTTGATATAACATATAAAGAATTTATGTAAATAAAATATTTTGAATATAGGGGTAGGAAAAATGGAGAAACAATTAAAACTTTTTTTTGAATTTTTAGAAAATGACAAAAAATTATCAAACAACACATTACAATCATACAAAAGAGACTTAAAACAATTCAGAAGATATATAGAAGGATGCGAAGTTCCATACAGTAGAGTAGACGAAGAAGTAATGAAAAATTATATAGAATATTTAGAAGAACTAGGAAAAAAACCTTCAACTATTTCAAGATGTATAGCATCAATAAGATCTTTTTATCAATATGTATTAAAAAAAGGCAAAGTAAAAAAAGATCCAACAAAAAATATACAATCACCAAAAATAGAAAAAAGAACACCTTGTGTTTTAACATCTAAAGAAGTTGAGCTATTATTAGAACAACCAAAAGATATAGATTTAAAAGGAATTAGAGACAAGGCAATGCTAGAATTTGCATATGCTACAGGAATGAGAGTTACAGAAATTATATCATTAGATATAGATGACATAAACTTTACAGAAGGATATGTAAATTGTAGAAAAGCAAATAAACAAAGAATAATACCATTAGGAAAAATGTCATTAAAAGCATTAAAAGAATATACAGACAATGC
>CAKOWP010000064.1 GCA_934122385.1 uncultured Clostridia bacterium
AAAGCAAATGATGGGAGAGAAAAATTATGTTAGCATATATAAAAGGAACACTAGAAATGAAAATGACAGGATACATAGTAATAGATGTAGGTGGACTAGGATACAAAGTATTCATGTCAGAATCAGGAATAGAAAAATTAGGAAATATAGGAGAGCAAGTAAAAGTACACACATATTACAAAGTAAGAGAAGATGACATCAGTATATTTGGATTCAACAGTTTAGAAGAATTAAGAATGTTCGAATTACTAATTTCAGTAAGTGGAATAGGAGCAAAAACAGCAGTAGCAATGCTTGATGTATGTGAGCCAACAGAATTTGCACTTGCAATAATATCAGAAGATGTAAAAACATTAACACAAATACCAGGAATAGGTGCAAAATCAGCACAAAGAATAATTCTAGAATTAAAAGATAAAATGAAAAAAGAACAACAAATTCAAGAACTAACAAAAGCATCAAAAGGACAAAATTTAGTAAAAACAAAACTAGAAGAAAGAATAGAAAACGAAGAAAAAATTCAAGAAGCAATGGCCGCTTTACAAGTCTTAGGATATAACAAGAGAGAAATTGAAAAAGCATTTGATAAATTAGCAAAAGAAGATATGTCAACAGAAGAATTAATTAGAAAAGGTTTAACAATACTTGGAAAATAGGGATTAGGGGACGGGTCTTCAATCCCTAAAATTTAAAAAATTTTCGGGATTGAAGACCCGTCCCCCTATCCCGAAATTTAGGAGAAAAATGATGAACAATAACGAACCACTAGCATACAGAATGAGACCCAAAACACTAGAAGAATATGTTGGACAAGAGCATGTACTTGGAAAAGACAAAATTTTATATAGAACAATAAAAGCAGACAGACTATCTAGCATCATATTATTTGGACCTCCTGGATGCGGAAAAACATCACTAGCAAAAGTAATAAGTGAAACAACAAAATACAAATTTTATAAAATAAATGCAGTAACTGCAGGAGTATCAGATATAAAAAAAGTAATTGAAGAAACAAAAAATTTTATGATAAATCCAACAGGAAAGAGCATACTATTCATAGACGAGATTCATAGATTCAACAAATTGCAACAAGATGCATTACTTCCATATGTAGAAAATGGACTCATAATTTTAATTGGAGCAACAACAGAAAATCCATATTTTGAAGTAAATAAGGCTTTAATCTCAAGGTCAATGGTTATAAAACTAGAACCATTAACAGAAGAAAATATATATACAATTTTAAAAAATTCATTAACAAGAGAAGATGGACTAAAACAATATAGCATAAAAGTTGAAGACGATACTTTAAGAAAACTGGCAGCAATATCAAATGGAGATGTAAGAACAGCTTTGAATGGACTAGAAATAGCAGTACTTACAACAAATATGGAAGCAGATGGATATATTCATATAACAGATGAAGTTATCAAAAATTGTGTTCAAAGTAGAAAAGCAGTTTTTGACAAAAAAGGTGACACACACTATGATAATATAAGTGCATTTATAAAATCAATGAGAGGCTCAGACCCTGATGCAACAGTATTCTATTTAGCAAGAGCATTAAGTGGTGGAGAAGACCCAATGTTTTTAGCAAGAAGAATTGTAATTGCTGCATCAGAAGATGTTGGTATGGCAAATCCAAATGCATTGGTTGTTGCAAATGCAGCAATGCAAGCAGTACATATGGTAGGAATGCCAGAAGCAAGAATATTACTTTCAGAAGCAGCAGTATATGTAGCAACTTCAAAAAAATCTAATGCTTCATATTTGGCTATAAATAAAGCTTTAGAAGATGTAACAACAAAAGACACAGGAACTATTCCTATGCACATTAGAAATGCACCAATAGAAGATATGAGAAAATTAGGATATAATGAAGGATATCTATATCCACATGATTTCCCTGGCCATTGGGTAGAACAACAGTATTTACCAGACAAAATGGTAGGAACAAAATACTATATAAAAGACGAAAATATTCCAGAGTAAACCTATAAATATTTTTTAATGTATAATATTTGATTGAAAAATAAAAAATAAAAAGTAAAAAGTAAAAAAATTAAATATAAATATAAAAATTGGGAAACCTACTTAAAAAGAAAAGTAGGTTTTTTTATGCTTCAAAAAAATAAAGAACAATTTAAAAAATATATAAAATTATCATTTATAGGACTAATAGCAGGACTAGTAAGTGGATTCTTTTCAACAGGCGGAGGACTAATATTAGTACCAGCATTTTTGTATATATTAGGAATGGAATCACAAAAAGCAAGAGGAACATCAGTGTTTTGCATACTTCCAATGGTTTTAACAAGTAGTATATTTTATTATAAAGGAAACTTTATAAACTGGAATTCAGCAATTCTATGCGGAATAGGAGGCTCTATTGGCGGATATATAGGGGCAAAATTACTAAAAAAGTTACCAGAAAAATACTTAAAAATTGCATTCACACTATTTCTAATATATGTATCTATAAAGATGATAACTCAGTAAAAATATAGAAAAGTGCAATAGACAAGCAAACAAAAATACTAGCACAGATAAATTACAATCAAAATAAAAAGCGGTGAATATATGAAAGAAATAATTATAGGTTTAGTTTCAGGAATTGTAAGTGGAACAGGCATGGGTGGAGGAACAATATTAATATTTTTATTAACATATATAAGTGGATTAGAGCAACACATTGCACAGGCAACAAACCTTATATTTTTCATACCAACATCCATAGTAGCCATAATCGTTAATATAAAAAATAAAAATATACGATTTAGAGTTGCAACAATGATTTCAGTTTTTGGAATTTTGGGAGCAATAATAGGAGCAAATTTATCAATTCATACAAATGTATATAAATTAAAAAAATTATTTGGAATTTTTTTGGCAATAATTGCCATTCATGAAATATATACCATAATTAAAGAGAATAAAAAAATTCAAAAAGGAGACAATAAAATTAAACTAAGAAAAAATATTAAATGATTATGAACAGAAAAAATGAAGGAGAGGATGAATATGAAATTTACAAAAGGCCTATTAATGGGCGGATTATTAGCAACAGGAATAATAATGATGTATAATGATACAGACATATTAAATAAAAACAAAATGATGAAAAAAGGAAAGAAATTTGTAAAGAAAATGGGAATATTATAAAAAATTGAAAGATGCAAGATTAAACAAGAAAAGTTCAATTTTGCATCTATTATTTTCAAAAATCCGAGATAAAATTATTTGTCACAACACTCTGTAGATTCTTCGCAATTTCTATCATCACAATGAGGTTTTTTATCACCTATAAAGCAGTCACATTTATCATGTTTATCACCTTTTAAACATTTACCTTCATGATGACATTTAGCACAAATTTTTATTTTTTTTGTAGCATTTGCCCAAATTTGTATAGCATAGTGTCTATCTGGACAAAGAGGACCAAATACGAATTCTCCTTCTTTATCTGTAAAGGTATGACCAATTGGTTTTCTAATTTCTTTACCACAGTCATAAGCAACTTCTGTTAATTTTACAACTGCATCACAAATTGGTTCTTTGAAACAGTCTCTTATAACACCATATATAACATCTCTATTATCTTCTGGTAGGCTTATATCTAAGTCAAATTGTTTACCACCTGATATAACACCATCAACATCTAATATTGGACATCCAGGTCTTTTTTCTTCCATTTCCATAAAAAATACATCCTTTCAAATAATAATTTTTTCAAACATAATGTCTGATTAATATATAATATGTCGAAATTATAAAATTGATAATATCAAAAAATAATATAATGCATAAGTTAAAAGCACTCTAAAAATATATAAAGGAATAATAAAAATAAAATAAAAGTACAAGAGAAATGTCAAATATATATAAACTTATAAATAAATATTGACAAAAATAAAAATAAATATTATAATGAAGGAGATGAAATCAATATAGAAAAGTTTACAGATAAAGAGTATATAAAATTATAAACTACCATTAGTAATCTCAATAGTGTTATATACAGTAAATAGAAAATGGAATGCAGCAGAGTATTTACAAAAAAGTCAAGAAACATTAGAAAAAGTAATAGAAAGAACAAAAGAGGAAGATAAAGATGTATTAATTAGAATAATAAAAATAGTATTTAAAGAAAAGCTAGGCGATGATGAAGTAGAAAGATTAGTAAATGAAATAGAAGAAGGGAGAGAAAAAGAAGTGTTAGCAGTGGTTGATATGATAAGAAGAGAAAATCAGATGTATATTGATATGGGAAGAAAAGAAGGCAAAATTGAAGGAATTAAAGAAATAGCTAAAAAATTATTAAGCAAAAATATATCAAAAGAAGAAATATCAGAGATTACGGGACTGGATGAAAGCGAAATAGATAAAATTACAAGAAAAAGCTAAAAAATTTCAAAACGTATAAAATTTTGTATTTTCAAATAAAAAATAGTATAACAAATCTTCTTTATCTTTCATAACAGTTCTCATACCTCCATTATATCATAGGGTGAACTTTTCATAAATTAATTTTATAGGGTGATCATATCATAAATTATTCATAAATATTATCGAATACTGTTGAAATAAAAAAACATATGTTATATAATAAATATGTAATAAAATATATCCAAGGAGATAAATTATGAGTAAAAAAGATAAAGCATTTTGTATTGGAGTTAGAGATGCTAGAAAAGCAAAGGAAAAAATAAAAGAAATAAATGAATATAATGAGCAAAATGGAAAACCATTATTAACTAAAGAACAAGAGAAAAAAGTAACAGCAAAAGTTGTAAAACAAGAGTCAAAAAGAAGAAAAATAAAAACATTAGTAGCTGCTTTAGGCTTAACAACATTATTATCTGTTGGAGAAGGGGTAGCATTATTAAATTCTGGAAATGATGGGGTAGAAAAATCAAAAAACGAAATAACAATAGATGCTGGAGAATCAGAAAAAGATATAAAAATAAAAAACATTGGAGATAGAAATGTTTTTATAGATGGAATAAAAGTAAATCAAGAAGAATTAGGAAAAGACCAAGAAGCAACATTAGAAGAAAATGTTGAAAAAGAAGTTGAAAAATTAAAAACATCAGATGAAATAATAGAATATTTAAAAACGATTTATGCAAATGAGTATAATGAAGAACATAATACAAATATAAATAAAGAAAATATTGAAATTTCAAAAAATAGACAAGGAATATCATTAGTCAAAGATAAAGATGAAAATGGCAATTATATAATTAGAAGTAAAAATAAAAAAGACCCAGAAGATATAAAAACAGTAGATATTGAATCAGGAGTAGTCACTGCAAAAGTACTAGATGAAAATAGAAAAGTGAATTCAATTCAACAAATTCTAAATGATGGAAAAAATAATTATCAAGGAATATCAGATTATGAAAATAATGATTTGGTAAAAGTTGGAAAAATTCTTGATAAAGGAATAGACTGGAGTACTTCCATTGACCAAAAAGATACAGATGAAAAAATAAAACAAAATTATAAAAAACAATTTGTTGATGCAATAGTAGAATTTAAAGAGAATCAAATAGAAGAAATAAAAACAGAAAGCTTAGGAGAAGAAAGATAAAATTATCTTTCTTTTTTTAATTATTTCAATTTTGAAAGCAATTAAAAAATTAGTAATTGAATTATAAAAACAAAATGAATAAATTTCCACTCTTTGGCAAACAATAAAAACAAAAAATGTTTGCAAGGAGTGGAATTTTTTTGAAAGAAAACCAAAAACTAAAAATAACAGGAACAATGCTAGAAAAAAGCCAGCTAGAAAAACACCTAGAAAAAATTGCATCAAGCCATAACACAACATCAAAATCACAAAAAGACACATATCCAGTGCCACAACTAATAGAAAATTTTAAAACAATAGAAGAAGTCTACAACATATTAAACGAACATCTAAAATTAGGAATAAACATACACCCTGCAGGAGAATGGCTGTTAGACAATTTTTATATAATAGAAGAAACAGTAAAACAAATTCAAAAAGAACT
>CAKOWP010000065.1 GCA_934122385.1 uncultured Clostridia bacterium
GAAATAAAAATCATAGAACAAACCTAAAAGCGCAAAAATGGGAAATGCTTTGAATTATTTCAGTTTGTCTTTGTATTCGAACAGAAACAAGGGAAAAGAATTTAAAATTGCAACTTCTCTTTTCGGTGCAATGTACTTTTCAAGCTGGTTCTTGAAAATTTTATCTTGTGATATGTCTTCTTCATTTTCAGGAAAATCATTTTTGTCTGTGCAGATAAAATTTGCCTTTTGAACGTTCATCTTCAGGAGGAGTTCCCAGTTCTGTCTGATCTTCTCAAGCCGTTCTTTTTCCTCAGGAATCTTTAGAGACAAGGTTTTAAGGTTTATTCTAAAAGTAATAAAATCAAGATTCTTATAAAAAGATTCTGAATTCGCTTTTTCTTTAAATTTTTTGCCCAAATTTATTTGAGTTGTATAGCTAAAATAGTCGTTGTCCGGAAGAGGATTTTTGGCATAACGAATAGACTCTACCATAGGATAATTGATAAAGAGTTTTCCATAGTCAGAAGACTCATCATTAAAGAAATCAAGCATTTTCTGAATCTGAGAATCTGAAATATTCTGATCTTTATTGTTGTGGCTGTCATAATCAAAAAAAAGATAAATTTGTGAGAAGTCAGAACGCCGGCGGATTTCTTTCAATGGATTATCTTTGTCTGCAACAAGCTTGTTTTTAAGGATTGAAACAATGTCTTCAGGCTCATCTGTCTCGTTCATCCTCTTGTATAAGTCATAGATATTGTTTTTGTAAGAGCAAATTCTTATTTGTTTGTTTTTGGAAAAATACAGATATTCCAAGGTTTTAAAAAGAGTTGGTTCCCTGTTTTCGCCTTCAAACACAAACAATATCATAAGTCAAACGCACCGCCACGATAAAGCTTTTCAATGTTATGACCTTCCCTAAGCTCCTTGTCAGTTGCATTGCAAAGTGAAGTGATTTTATTATCCTTTAAGACGAAATTACAATCTGGACGAAGCAGATCATTTGTCATTAAAAATGTATTGTGGGAAGACACAAAAAGCTGGCAATTTTTTTTGAACAGTTCATCACAGACATCGAAGGAAAGTTTAAAGTGATAGAAAGCATCAAATTCATCAATGAATACAAAACTTGCATTCTCCAAATGCTTAAACCAAAAGAATAAAAGCGTTAGCGCATGGGTGCCTGTCGAAGCTATTGTATTGAAAATTTGAGGAAAGCCTTTTATATAGACACGAAGCAGTTTTTCGCCTTGTACAGGCTTTACAAATTCAAAATGCTGGCCGCTTACTTTCTCCAAAAATGCTGAAAATTCTTTTATGTAATTATGTCTGATAATATACTCATCAAGAATATATATTCCGGTTTCAAGTCCAATAAATTCTTTTTCCTCAAGACTTCTGAACCAAAGCATGGAGTTTACAAAATCCTGAAGCTTTATCAGACAGTTTGATTCATCAAGCGGGTACGTGGTTATCAAGAAATTTATTATAGAAACATTGTTCGCATTATGGGCAAGATTATTCAGGATGTTTTTTTCCATAGGGAACACGGTGCTGTCAATTTCAATTGTTCCAATTTTTTTTTCAAAAACCAATTTTGAATCAACTGTCAGTTTCTCTTCTCTTAAGACCGCCCTTGAATCCTTTGAATAAAAATATTCAACAATCTGGCCGTTAAAATTAAATGTATATTCAAATGTTACTAGTTTTGACTGGGCACCTGCAAAGGCATAATTCAGCAGATAATTAGGATTTTTGAATTTTTGGGTGAGATGATAGACAATATCAAAAATTGCAAGTCCGAAATTACTTTTGCCGCATCCGTTCGGACCGTAAATAATGCCGTTCTTGATTATTCCGTTTTTGACTGCAAAAGAGTTAAAGGCGTAATCTCTTGGTTGCGTCAAATCGAGTTCTATCCGTTTTTCAAAACCCCGAAAATTAGTCACTGCAAATTTTGCTAACATATCATGCTCCAAAATAGGATAATATATTATCGGTTAAAATCTCCTAAAATTCAATATATGCCGTAATTTTTTTACGGAATAAAAATTGTTTTGTTCCCAATAAGGTAAACAGCATAAAGAATTTTCGATTTTTATGTTATATTCATTAAAGAAATATTTTCTGCTTACACTAGAACGTTATTGGAGGCAAATATGTCAGATTTAGCGTTGCAATATTATAATTCTATTGACAAACTGGATCTTCATGACTTGGAAATACTGTCTCAAAAAATCACATCTTTGATTTTCAAGAAAAAAGCGAAAGAAGATGATTCTGTCAAAAAGGGGCTTGCTTATTTCAACAGCATAAAAGGCACTGTAACACGAGAGATTGATGCCGACAAGGAACTTTCAGAATCATTAAGAGAAAAATATGAAGATATTGATTGATACTAATATTATTCTGGATTTAATTCAAAGCAGGGAACCGTTTTCTGAAAATGCCTCAAAGATCATAAATTCATGTGTAAAAAAAGAAAATGAAGGCTATATTTCAGCACATTCTCTTTCTGACATTTTTTTCATTTTAAGAAAAGACAAAACTGTTGCAGAAAGAAAAGCATTGATTTTGAATTTGTGCAGTTTTTTCACAGTTATTCCAGAAAATAAGAATTTTTATACAGCTGTATGTCAAAATAATAACTGGAATGACTTGGAAGACAGACTCCAGATGAAATGCGCCGATTTTGAAAATCTTGATTATATTGCTACAAGAGATGCCGGAAAAAGATTTAATAATTCTCCTGTAAAAGTCATTTCTGCGGAAGACTTTTTGAATATATAATTATAGAAAAAATGCTGGTTGCATTTTAGATTTAATTGGAGAAAACTGGTTTTATTTTGAGACTCTTGCATAGTAATTTAGCAACAAAAATAAAGATTACCGTGATTTTAATTTTCTGTTTGCTGATAAAATATCTACATCTGACGAAGCAAAGTCAAAATCATGCGTTAATAAAAGCATATTTTTCTTTTTGCAAAGCAGTTCTATAAGCTTGTCATTAAAATCTAACTTTGATGTGGTTAACATAGAAGAAAAATCTTCCCTAGAAAAAGATTCGTTAGTAATTTGAAATATATTTAAAATTCTATTTTTTATGATTTTATAAATGTCTTCTTGAACACTTTTTCCTTCCGCGGAATCTCGAAAATCTTTAAATTTTTCTTTAGGCAAATTCGTTTTATTAAATTCAGTTCTTAAAACTCTATTAATTATCTCCGAAAGCACTATTTCATTTATGGCTAGGTTTACGTTATTTTTCATAAGAGTTGCTAGAATAGAACCATAATTGTTGGCGGCTTTAGAATCAGGCGTTGTCGGCCAAAAAATATATATCAGGGAATTTGCATCAAAGAAAACAGTCCTGTTTTTTAAGATAGGAATGTTTGAAGCTGTATACCTCATTCTCATTTTGATTCCTCTAAGATTTCTTTCAATGAGTTTCTAATTCTGTCAGGATTTGAATAAAAAGCTTTTGCCGTTTCAACAACTCTTTTTAATAAAACTGCGTCTGTTGAATCTATATCTGTTACAGAAAGATATGTTTTTATATCCTCGTCAGAAAAATCCTTGTATAAAATTCCAATTGCAGTATTAAGAAAAGCAGAAGTGAGCATTTTTACATTAAGAAACGAAAGCTGTATTTTCTTTTTATTGCTAATAAAATCCCTTATGATAGCTGAGACCTTTAATCCGTCTTCTGCCTCAACGCATATTTCATTTCCCACAATTTGATAAACTGATTTTACTATAGCTTGTTCCATATTAGTTCCTCTTTAAAAAATATCATTTATATTTATTTCACTATCTAATTTATATAAACATTCATCATCTGTGCGAAATTCCATATTAACTACAGTTCCCGGAAATGGATAGTTAAGCATTTCAAGCTGTTCACCGTCTTCTGAAAGCTGGTAAAAACCATTGTCGCTTATTACTTGAAATTTTCCTTTATTCAACTTGATAAACTCTGTAAGAATCGCTAGTCCTAATCCTCCAGGAATATCCTTTTTGGTTGTGTTGTTTATTCCTAAGGCCCATTTTATTGCTTGAAGCGAATTCAAATTAACATTCATTGAGCTGTTTATTTTATTCTTAAAACCGACTCCTGTATCTACTATTGTAAATTCAATTTTTTGTTTTTTAGGATAAAACTGACCGCATGTATATATAAATTTTGTATTGCTGTGCATTTGTGCATTAACAAAAACTTCGTAAATTGATTCTTTTATTTTTTGTTTTAATTTATCAGACATATCTGGAAACGATTCTTTTCCAAGCAGTTCATCCATCACATAAAAATTAAAAAACCTTCCTTGGTTTGGTTCAAGTTTTAAATATCGGCAAGTAGTTGAATACACATCATCAGCTTTTTCATAGCCATAATTTGCAAGAAAACCGTTTTTTTTAAGTATTGTTAATACGCCTTCTTTGTTAGATATAATTTTTATGGAATTAGTAAAATCAATTTTATCAAGCAATCCTGCAAGAACAGCGCACATATTAGCACCAAACCAATTATTCAATGAAACAGAGATATTGCAAAAGACAAAATTCTTTATGCTATTATAAAACTCTGTGAACTGATTATAACTTTCTAATTTGGTGTCAATATCTGATAAAATAAATTTATCCATATTCAGACTATCGGTAATTAAAAAAAATAACTTTAAAGAAAAATAGTCTATAGAATATGTCTTGTCTTATCATTTCGATTTACTCTTTTTGTACGAGTATTTTATGTAAAATTAAGATTCTATAATCTTGATTTCATCGTCTGTTAGTCCGTACAATTTATAAACTAGTGCGTCAATCTGTTTTTCCAATTTGCTGGTGTCAACGAGTTCACTGTCATTGCTGTGCTTGACACGGCAATCTTTTTTTGCTGCAAGGATTTTATCTACCAAAGCGATAATTTGTTGTTGTTGCAGTTCGCTTGCATTTGGAACTGGCAAATCGATAAGTTCATACATATTGCAATGGTTGTTTGTGCTGGTTTTTCTGAACAGCCAGTCCAGCAGTTTGGAATTCAGCAAGGCCAAAATACATTTGGCTGAACTTGGATTCGGTAAATATATAATATTTACCGAATCCAAGAACACAAATTTTGTGTTCTTGCATTCGGCGTATGCTGCGTGGATTCTATATTTGTCGGTTGTTCCTGTAATATTCTGAGTCACTATAACGGCACCGGCATTATAATTCCGTTCAACAAGTTTTTTTACTTGCTCAGTGTTTTTTCCGAAGAAAAGTTCATCATCAATGTAGTATTTATGAATATTAGCGCCTTTCGCGATAAAAATATTGGTGTGTTTTTCCGATTTTATCTTCGGAAGATGTATTGTATTTATGTTTCCCTGCAAGGAATCTGTTATCATTTCTTCCAATTTTGGATGCGATTTCACTTTTGCAATAATGCTCATCTCTCCTTTTTTTATCAGAGGGATTTCATATCTTGATGAAAAATATGTTTTCAAACGAAGCTGATTCACTTCTTCAAAGTCCAATGATTTTATTGTGCTCGTATCATTGTTTATTGAAATTCCAAATTTAGACAAACTGTCAGGCTGTTTTTTAGAAAAAATTGATATGCAAGTTCCCTGAAGGGCAGCTTTGAATACCTGACCGTTGTCATTTGGCGCAACTTTGGGAAATTCAATGACTTGCATCATCTGAGTTTTTGTAAGCAGAAGCTCTCTTGTAAAAGCAGAGCTCATGTCGCACATTAAGGAACTTTGCACAATCAATGCCGCGATACCTCTTTCCTTTAATAAATTATATGCTGCCTCAACAAACAACTTATATAAATTCTGTTTTCCGACATCTTTTCCCTCAGAATAAGGATAAAGCTCTTTTGTTACACTGCCTTTTTTTATTTGCACATACGGAGGATTACCAATCACAATGTCAAAGCCGTTTCTGCTGCCGTTGCAGTCATTCGGTCGGTT
>CAKOWP010000066.1 GCA_934122385.1 uncultured Clostridia bacterium
TTCTGGTTCTTTATGATGGGTGGAGCAGCAAATGGACAAAATGGTGGAAAATCAATGTCATTTGGTAAGAGTAAAGCTAGAATGATGACACCAGCAGATAGAAATAAAATTTCTTTTGACGATGTTGCTGGTGTTGATGAAGAAAAAGAAGAATTACAAGAAATTGTTGAATTTTTAAGAAATCCAAAGAAATTTACAGATATGGGAGCTAGAATACCAAAAGGTGTTTTATTAGTAGGTCAACCAGGAACTGGTAAAACATTACTTGCAAAAGCAGTTGCAGGTGAAGCTGGTGTACCATTCTTTATTATAAGTGGTTCAGACTTTGTTGAAATGTTCGTTGGTGTTGGTGCTTCAAGAGTTAGGGATTTATTTGAACAAGCAAAGAAAAATGCACCATGTATCATATTTATAGACGAAATTGATGCAGTTGGACGTCAAAGAGGTGCTGGTCTAGGCGGTGGACATGATGAAAGAGAACAAACATTAAACCAATTATTAGTTGAAATGGATGGTTTCTCAGATAATGAAGGTGTTATTGTTTTAGCCGCAACAAATAGACCTGACGTATTAGACAAAGCTTTATTAAGAGCTGGAAGATTTGATAGACAAATAGTTGTTGGAGCTCCTGATGTTAAAGCAAGAGAGCAAATATTAGAAGTTCATTCTAGAAAGAAAAGATTAGCAGATGATGTTGACTTAAAAGTAATTGCGAAAAATACATCTGGATTTGCAGGTGCAGACCTAGAAAATGTATTAAATGAAGCTGCATTACTTGCAGCAAGAAGAAATCTTACTGAAATTGGAATGAAAGAAATTGAAGATGCTATGGTTAAAGTAACTATGGGACCTGAAAAGAAAACAAGGGTTAGAAGTGAAAAAGAAAATAGACTTGTATCATACCATGAAGCTGGTCACGCTGTAGTAAGTCATTACTTAGAAACACAGGACCCAGTACATCAAATATCAATTGTACCAAGAGGTATGGCTGGTGGTTATACAATGTATAGACCAACAGAAGACAAAAACTTTATGTCAAAAACGGAAATGGAAGAAAACATTGTATCACTTTTAGGTGGTAGAGTTGCAGAAGCATTAATATTAAATGATGTTTCAACAGGTGCAAGTAATGATATAGAAAGAGCAACAAAAATTGCTAGAAGTATGGTTACAAAATATGGTATGAGTGAAAGAATAGGAACATTAATGCTTGGTTCTGATCAAAGTGAAGTGTTCTTGGGTAGAGATTTTGCTCAATCTAAAGAATATTCAGAGGAAACAGCTGGTATAATAGATGAGGAAACAAAGGCTATTATTGATAAAGGCTATAACAGAGCAAAACGAATTCTTACTGACCATGTTGATAAATTACATGCGGTTGCTGCAGTTTTACTTGAAAAAGAAAAAATTGAAGCAGATGAATTTGAAAGGATTTTTGAAGGTGAATAATTTTATAAATCATATATAGTTCATAAAAGGATGGAGGAGACTTCATCTTTTTATATATTAGGAAAGTCATATAACTTTCCTAATATATAAAATTACATTGCACAGAAAATTTATTTTATAAATTTTCGCGCACGAACAAATTTACTGAAAATTTCAATTTTTTTGAGTATGATAAAAAGTAGAGTTAAGACTGAAAATTGAAAATTTTCAGATTTGTTCTATATGTGTGAATAATAAAACTGTATTTTGGTCACATTCGAATTATATTCAAAATTTCATTCACAGGTATTTTAGGGATTTTCCTTACTGAACTGTAACACAAAACTAGATATTTTTGGAGTTATATTCCTAAAATATCTAGATTTTTCTATCAAATAGTTGTATAATATATTAAAGAGGTGAGTATAATGGATAAATATAAAAAAAGAACAATAGAAAAAAGTTTAAATTCTTTAATTGACAAATGTCCAGTAATAATGATAGCAGGGCCCCGTCAAGTGGGAAAGACAACACTATTAAATCATTTGAAGGCAACATCTAAAAAGAAAATTAATTATATTTCATTTGACAATGTTTTGTTGCGTACTCAGGCCCAAGAAGATCCAGAATTATTTTTAAGGACATATGAAACACCAATAATAATAGATGAATTTCAATATGTACCAGAATTATTATCATATATAAAAATAAAAGTAGATAATGCAAGAGAAAACGAAATGTTTGGGGATGGTACAGAAGTTGGAACAATGTATTATTTGACAGGCTCACAAGTTTTTCAAACAATGAAAAATGTAAGTGAAAGTCTTGCTGGAAGGATAGGCATATTAGATTTATTTGGATTTTCAACTAGAGAATTAAATAATGAAAAAGAGGATATATTTATTCCAGATATTAAGTTACTAAAGAAAAAAGAAAAGCTAAAAAATTTACCGACATTAAGCATATTTGAACGAATTATTAATGGTAGTTTCCCAGAAGTAAATTCTGCAAGTGGTAGAAATAGAGAGCAGTTTTATGAAACATATATAAGGACATATCTTGAAAGAGATATTAGAGAACTTATAAATATAAAAGATGAAGCAAAATTTGTGAAATTTATAACATCAGTTGCGGCAAGAACAGCACAAGAATTTAATGCTTATGAAATTTCTAAAGATGTTGGAGTTGATAGCAAAACTATAGATGAATGGATATCAGTATTAAAAAATACGCATCTTGTGTATATGCTACAATCATATTCTAATAATAATATAAAAAAAGCAGTAAAAAAACCAAAGCTTTATTTTATGGATACAGGTCTAGCTTGCTATTTAACAGGATATTTAAGTGCAGAAACTCTTGAAAAGAGTGCATATAATGGTGCGATATTTGAAACATATATAGTTTCAGAAATTATTAAATCTTTTACTAATAATGGAATTGACCCTAGAAGTAGATTGTATTATTATAGAGATACTAATCAAAAAGAAATTGATTTATTAATTTTTAATGATAATACAGTTTATCCTGTTGAGATTAAGAAATCAGCTAATCCAGGAAAAGTTGCAATTAAGAACTTTGATGTTGTTAAAAAATTCGGGTGTACGGTTGGTAATGGAACTGTTTTGTGTATGATGGAGAATATTATGCCAATAGATGAAAGTAATTATTATGTACCAATTGAATATATTTAAAAATAATTTAGATATTTATGTTGATGAAATTATAAAAAGTTATTTCTTATTTGCGAAATAACTTTTTATAATATTTTAAACCATATTTTTCTTTTTATAAATTTAAAAAATTCTGATATATTGCCTTTAGTAAATGTTGTTTTGTCTAATAAAAAGGCGTGACTTTTATCTATATAAAGGTAGAAAAAATCTTTTGTTTCGTATATTTTATACAATTGCCAATATTTTACCTTTTCTAAATTTTTAGTATCCGAAATAGTAAAATATTTTTCATAAAATTTGAATGTAAATTCTTTTTCTTTTTCGAACTTTTCTGTTTTTAATTCTTTTTTTATTAATGTTATTGGATGAAAGAATCTGTAAAAACAGAAAATGAATAATGCAACTAGTAATATGAGTCCTGTTAGTTTATTTTTATATTGAAAATTTACAATAATACAAAAACAAATAAATAAGATTGTTACTATAGTAGTAAAAGTGTATCTATTTCCAAATTTATTTTGATGGAATTGTAAATATTTTGAATATGTTTCTTTGGTATATTTTGTTTTATTTTTATATAATACTTTCATTTTTGGCTCCTTATATTGTAAGTATTATATCATATGAAGTTCAAATTTGAAAGATATAAAAAAATAAAACTTTCAAACTATTGACAATTTACCCCATAATAATGTATAATGAGTAACGTATATAGGATAAGAAAAAAATCCCAAATACATTCTCGTATGACCGGAAGGAGGGGAATATAAATGTCAGAAATCAAAGTTAATAATGGAAATATAGAAGATGCCTTAAAAAGGTTTAAAAGACAATGTGCTCGTAACGGAGTTTTACAAGAAGTTCGTAAAAGAGAACACTATGAAAAACCAAGTGTAAAAAGAAAGAAAAAATCAGAGGCAGCAAGAAAAAGAAAATTTTAATTACATAGTGAAAGGTGGAAGTTTATATGGTAGTAGTATATCTAGAACTTCTGCCTTTTTTGTATTAAAAAAATTTTTTGGGATAAAATAGAAATGGAAATAAAAAGGGATTGGAGACCCGTCCCCCAATCCCTAAAAAATTTGATATAGAAATGCAAAAGAAGGGAATGATAATTAGTGGAATATAAACAAATCGAGATAAAAAAAGGAATCAAACTTCATACAATTAAAACTGAAAAGTTCAAAACGAATTTGATTGCAATAATGCTAACAACAAAATTAGACAGAGAAAATGTTACAAAAAACGCGTTAATACCAGCGGTTTTAAGAAGAGGTACAAAGAACTTAACAACACAAGAAGAAATCAATAAAAAGTTAGAAGAGATGTATGGAGCAAGTTTGGACTGTGGACTTGATAAAACAGGAGATAATCAGGTTTTAAAATTTTATATAGAAACAGTAAATGATGAATTTTTACCACAAGAAGCGGAAAATATGTTGAAAATATCTTTAGAAAAGATATTTGAATTTGTATTTAATCCATATCTAGAAAATGGATGTTTCAAGAAAGAATATGTGGAACAGGAAAAAGAAAATATAAAACAAATTATAGATGGAAAGATAGATAACAAGGCAAGATATTCACTAGATAGATGTATAGAAGAAATGTACAAAGACCAGCCATATGGTCTCTATAAATATGGATATGTAGAAGATATGAAAGACATTAATGAAAAAAATCTATATGAATATTATCAACAATTAATAGATGAATGTAAAATTGATATTTTTGTATCTGGAATAATAGACGAGGAAACTGAAAATATAATAAAAAATAATGAAAACATTATTAAATTAAAAGATAGAGAACCACAATATAATGAGCCTGAAATTATAGCAAAAAAATCAGAGAAAGAGAATGATGTTCAAGAATCAATGGATGTAACACAGGGAAAACTTATTATTGGAATGGATTTAGACATTGATGACGACAATTTAAGATTTGATGTAATGATTTATAATAGTATTTTTGGTGGAAGTGCAAATTCAAAATTATTCCAAAATGTTCGTGAAAAGGCAAGCCTTGCATATACAGCAAGTTCAAGTTATTATAGATTTAAAAATAACATTTTTATTAATTGCGGAATTGAAATCAAAAACTATGAAAAAGCAGTAGAAATAATAAAACAACAGATTGAAGATATGAAAAAAGGTGATTTCACAGATGAAGAGGTTGAAAATGCTAAAAAAGGAATAATAGCATCAATTAAAACAATTGATGATGAACAGGATACTGAAATAACATATTTCTTTAGTCAAGAGTTATCAAAGAGTAAGTGTAATATTGAACAATATATGCAGAGAATATCTGAGGTTACTAAAGAAAAGGTTGTTGACGTTGCTAATAAGGTTAGTATTGATACTGTATATTTCTTGAAAGATTAAAATGTCGCTTTGGGGACGGTTCTGTTTGAGACATTTTGGTAAAAAATGGTATTGGTGGTAAACGTTGGTACTAAAGTAATACAGCGAATGTCTTATTATGAACAAATGTCTCAAACAGAACCGTCCCCAAACGGACAAAAAAGAGAATAGGAGTGAGAAAATGCAAATAATTGAAAATTCTAAAGTTAAGGAAAAATTATATATAGAAAAATTAGAAAATGGCTTAACAGTAATGATAATTCCTAAAAAAGGAATCCAGAAAAAATA
>CAKOWP010000067.1 GCA_934122385.1 uncultured Clostridia bacterium
ATTAATCTTGAATTGTGTTCTTGCATATGTCCTAATTCATGGTTGATATCTTCATCTGATACAGTATACTCTATTTTTGGTATTTCTATACCTTTATATTTTCCAATTTCTGCTTCTGGTTTTGTTTGGAATACTGCTGTAAATATTAAGTCTTTTCCTTTTTCTATTTGTTTTACATCAATATCTGGTCTACTAACTGCTTCAATATTGTTTTCTTTTAATGCTTCTTCCAATTCAGCTGGTACTACTTCATTGAATGCATCTTCATAGAAAATCTCTTTTCCATAATATTTTTCTACTATATTCATAGGAGCTTTACCTTTTCTGAATCCTGGTATATTAAAGTATTTTGCACTTTGGAAATATACTTTTTTTATTGCTTCTTCAAATTTTTGAGATTCTATTGTTAACTCTAATTTTACTTCATTTGCATTTTCTGTTTTTTCAACTTTACATTTCATTGTTTATTCAATCCTTTCTTTTTGTTATTATAAATTTATTTTGTAATTTATAATTCTATTTTTGTTATTGCTTTGTTAAAATGTTTATTACATACACTCAATAGCTTTATTATTATACCATATTTTTGGCAATTTGCAAGGTTTTTTTGACAATTTTCAAAAAATACTTGTTTTTTTTATTTTTTTATGATAAACTTATTGTCAGTCAATTTAATAAAAAAATTAGGAGGTGCAAAGACAATGGCTAAATGTGCAGTTTGTGGTAAATCACAAAGTAATGGAAATAAGCTTAGCATAACTCGTTCACATATAAGTAAAAGAAGTCCAAGAACTTGGAAACCAAATTTAAGAAGTGTTAAAGCTATAATGGAAAACGGTGAAACAAAAAGAGTTCACGTTTGCGCAAAATGTTTAAAAGATGGAAAAATTAAAAGAGCATAATAGAACGCTCTTTTTTTGTTTTTCACATTAATGATATTTTTTAGCAAAATTTGACAAACAAATGAGACATTTTTGTACTGTCCCACTTGTCTTATTTTTAATCTTTAATTCCAAAAATGAATTTCACAAATCCACGCAAACATTTTGGAACTTTTTTTACAACTATAGTCATATGTAACTCCCTCCTTTATTTAACAAGCAAGCCACATCAAGCCGACACAAGCAAGTGCAACTCCTATTATAAATAGCCAACCTGTAAGTGGAAGTAACAATACTAATAAAATGCCAAGTCCAACTCCTATTAATATAACACCTATAGTTTTCTTTAACGCACAAAACATATTATTACCTCCCCATTTTTATATATTATATTAATTTAGGAGTTTTATTGTTCCTCATTATGTAATGCTCTGATATTAATAATTTTCTGCTTTTATTTCAAAATAAGCTTTTGGATGTGCACATACTGGGCATATTTCTGGAGCACTTTTTCCAATTACTATATGTCCGCAATTTCTACATTTCCAAATTCTATCTCCATCTTTGCTAAATACTAATCCATCTTTTACATTTTCTAATAGTTTTAAATATCTTTGTTCATGTTCTTTCTCAATTTTTGCAACTTCTGAGAATAAATATGCAATATGGTCAAATCCCTCTTCTTTAGCTTCTTGTGCCATTCTGTCATACATATCTGTCCATTCATAATTTTCTCCTTCTGCTGCAGATTTTAAATTTTCTGCTGTTGTTTTAATTTCTCCACCTTGTAATAATTTGAACCACATTTTTGCGTGTTCTTTTTCATTGTCTGCTGTTTCTTGGAATATAGCAGCTATTTGTTCATATCCTTCTTTTTTTGCTTTACTTGCAAAATATGTATATTTATTCCTTGCTTGTGATTCACCTGCAAAAGCTTCCATTAAATTTTTTTCTGTTTTTGATCCTTTTAATTCCATTCCATTTTCCTCCTTTAATTTATATTTTCTGTCATTCCCTTTTTGTAATTAGAAGTTTATATCATAACTTCGATTTTGTCAATAGAAATTTTAAAAATCCAAAATCCAGCAAAACCCTGGAATTTTGTCAAAAAATGTAATATAATAGACATATCAAATAAACAGAAAGGATTTGTAAAAATGATAGATTTACTTTCACCTGTTGGTAGCTTTAATTGTCTAAAAGCTGCTGTTCAAAATGGTGCAAATAGTGTATATTTTGGAGCTAACTTGTTTAGTGCAAGAGCTTATGCTTCAAATTTTGATTTAGAAAATTTAGAAAAAGCAATAATTTACGCAAAAACTAGAGGCGTAAAAACAAACTTAACACTAAACACTTTAGTAACAGATACTGAATTTAATGATGCTTTTGAACTTGCTAAAAAAGCTTACGAATTCGGAATTGATGCAATAATTGTTCAAGATTTAGGACTTGCTAAACAATTAATTAGGAGATTTCCTGATTTGGACATACATGCAAGTACACAAATGACTGTACATAATCTTCAAGGTGTTTTAGAATTGCAAGAACTTGGATTTAAAAGAGTTGTTCTTTCTCGTGAACTTTCTCTTCAAGAAATTGAGTATATTTGTAAAAATTCAAATGTTGAAATCGAATGTTTTGTTCACGGGGCATTATGTATCTCTTATTCTGGCCAATGCCTATTTTCTAGTATGGTTGGTGGTCGTTCTGGTAACCGTGGGAAATGCGCTCAACCTTGTAGACTTCCTTATAAATTATTAGAAAATGACACGGAAATTGATAAAGGTCATCTCCTAAGTACTCGTGATTTGTGCGGTTTAGATTTTATTCCTGACTTAATAAATGCTGGTGTAACTTGTTTAAAAATAGAAGGTAGAATGAAAAGCCCTGAATATGTTGCAACAGTTACAAGAATTTATAGAAAATACATAGATTTAGCAGAAAAGTTAATTTCAGAAGATTCTATTGATTTATACAAAATTGATGATATAGATAGAAAAAATTTATTGCAAGTTTTTAACAGAGGTATGTCTTCCAGTGGTCATCTTACAACTGAACCTAACAAAAATCTAGTATTTAAAGATAAGCCTAACAACATGGGATTATTCTTAGGGAAGGTTCAAAAATACAACAAAAATAAAGGTTACATTACTGTTAAATTACAAGAAACAATTGATGTTGGTGATACTATCTCTTTAGAAAAAGAAACTGGTTTATATAATGTTTCAGAATTAATGGATAAAAACAGAAATATTAAATCAACATCTGTCGGGCAAACTGTTACTATTGGTAGAATGAAAGGAAATATCAATTTAGGTGATAATATTTATAAGATGTCTTCAAAAGAATTGAATTTACTTGCTCAGGAAAGTATCAATGGCGAACATCGTAAAATTCCTTTGAATTGCGAAATTATAATAAAACATAATGAACCTTTAAAAATAAGAGCCTTTTTTGATTTTAATAATATTTCAGATAAGACTTTATTAAAGCATAATTACTTAAGCATTTATTCTGGTTTAAATATCACATATTCATCTGATATAATTCCTGAAATTGCTCAAAATAGGCCTTTAGAAAAAGAAAAAGTTATAGCTCAAATTAATAAAACTACTGATTCTGTTTTTGAATTTACTAGTATTGATGTTGTCCTTGACTCTGATATCTTTTTACCAGGCTTTAGTGCTGTTTTAAATGATTTAAGAAGAAAAATTTTAGATTTAGCTTATGATTACGCTGTTTCAAATATCAAAAGAACTTATAATGAAGAATTAAAGCTTAATTCTTTTGACCCTAATAGTTGTAATGACTTGGATGATATTGCTACAACAATTGATAAAAACAATATTGAATTTAAAAATAATCTCGAATTTGCAAATAGTTCAAATAGCGAATTAAATACTATTTCAGTATTGTTAAATATTTTAAATATGGATTTTGATTATTCAAAATTAGAAGGATTTAATAATGTTTACATCCCCTTAAAATATTTTTCAATTAAAAAGTATAATGATATTTTAAAAACTTTAGAGCAAAAATTTAATGTTTACATTTATATGCCTACAATAATAAAAGCTAATTATAGAAATTTGATTTATAGTAATATATCTAATACTATAGAAAATTATAATATTAAAGGTTTTGTAATTTCTAATATTTCTAATTTAAAATTATTAGACAATGTTTTAAAAAATCCTGATTATAATTTTGAATTAATTGCAAATTATACATTTAATATTTTCAATTTACATAGTGTATTAGAACTTAAAAATTTAGGAATTAATAAATATACAATTTCCCCTGAATCTACTAAGGATATTATCAATAATCTTTGTGGTTCTGCCGAAAATTCAGGTGTTTTTGATAATGGTACATCAGGATTAAAAAATATTTTACCTGCTGAATTAATTGTTTATGGGAACACACCTCTTATGAATATGAATTATTGCCCACTTGGTAAGACTAACAAATGCTACCCAACTTGTAGTTCTAAGTGTAATCTTAATAATTCTTATTACTTAAAAGATAGACTTAATATGAAATTCAGAATTTTGTTTGATAATATTCAAACTGTTTCTACGATTTATAATTGCAAAACAACTTCTATTTCACCTAACGATTTTTCTAATGTTAATTGTTATAGAGTTGATATTTTAGATGAATCAATTGACGAAATTAATAATATTGTTAATACTGTTAAAAAAGGTGAACGTCTAGAAGGTAAAGAATTTACTAATGGAAATTTAAATAGAGAAATATAAAAAATGTCCTTTTGGGGACGGTTCTGTTTGGGACATCGGTTCCATTTGAGACATCGTCTTCAAAAAGGACATTTTTTACTTACTTAAATCTGTTTACTACTTAAATCAATTAATAAATCCATATTATCATCTTTAGCAGCTTTATTTCTTCTAATAGCACCACATTTTTTACATCTAAAAACAATAACATAACCCTTTTTGCCATCTATTTCCATACTAACAGGTTCTAAATCTCCATGACATTCTTCCGCTCTATCTCCTGGATTTTTATCAACATGTTTTGAATGCAAACAATATGGGCAGTGATTTCTGCATGAATATCCTAATTTTGGTACTCTTTTGCCACAGTTTTCACATATAAATTCTTCATCTATTTCTGTAAATCTACTATCTTTTAACATTTTTTCACTCCGCTTCTTTTATCAGAAAAATATCCCTTTCCTTTTTTGCCATAATGTCCCAAATGGAACCGATGTCTCAAACAGAACCGTCCCTAAAGTGACATTTTTTAATGCAAATCAAATGTTCCTCCACCTAAAAATTCTTTTAATAGTGAATTGTTTGGAACATAATCTCTTGGTATTTCTCTAAAATACTTCAAAATATTTATTAGTCTTTGAGCTTCAGCGTACTCTTTATATTCAGGTGTTATTTCTTTTAATAATGGCATTGCTATTGGCTTTAATGCATTTAATTCATATATTAATGATGTATTAAAAATTGTATCTGCTGATTCTTGGAATGGGAATATATTTTTTTCTTCTCCCTCTGTTACTTTGTGCCATGTATTTAATGTATGTAATGCTGAGTAACTTCTAAATTGATAATCCCTTACAATTCTTCTTATTAAACGAGTATCTGTTGTTGAAATTCTATTGTATCTATC
>CAKOWP010000068.1 GCA_934122385.1 uncultured Clostridia bacterium
TCGCGCAACCAGGTCGGAAGCATGGGATTCTACCACTAAACTATACCCGCATCAACATATTCATTATACAACAAATATAACAAATATGCAAATAAAAATCAAAATTTAACATCCCTTAAAACAAACTCCTTACCATTCAAATAATTTAGTAAACCACTATCAGAAGAAAAGGCAAACTTTAATTTATAACTGCAAAGCATTTGCTGAGACTTCTTAAACAACTTATTAATATCATTTTTTCCATATTTACCATCACCAACAATAGGATATCCCAAATAAGCCAAATGAGCCCTAATCTGATGAGTTTTTCCAGTTTCAATTTCAACATCTAAAAGAGAAGTATTATCTTTACGTCTTTCCAAAACAGAAAAAGAAGTAATGATTTTAACATAGCCTTTTTTTTGAACATCAGAAATATATACCATAGATTTTTTATTGTCCTTAAACAAATAGGCTTCATCTCTTTTAAAATTTGTAGAAGGAACACCATATACTAAAGCAAGATAATGTTTTTCTATTTTATGATTTTTAAATTTATCAAGTAAAATATTTAAAGACTCTTCATTTTTTGCAAATAAAACTAAACCAGTTGTATTTCTATCTAATCTATGACATGGCATAGGTTTAAAATCATAATTTGAGTATTTTTTATGAACTATAGTAGTTAATGAATTTTCACCAGTAACTTCAATATTTGCAGGTTTATTTATAATTAAAATATTGTCATCCTCAAAAATAATATTTAAATTAATAGAAGATTTTGAGTCTAACAAAGAATCTGCTATATAAACTAAAATTTCATCTCCTTCAAAAACAGAAATATCTTTGTTTACACGTTTTCCGTTAATTTTAATATCTTTTTTTCGTAGGGTGTTACAAAAAAGACCATAAGTCAAATTTGGAACATTATCTAATAAAAATTTATTTAATTTTTTTCCATCATATTTTCTATTAACAATTAATTTTTTCATATTATTATTATAATAGATAAAATAAAAAAAAACAATAGGAAAAATTGTTACAGTTCAGTAAGGGAAATCCCTGAAATACCTGTGAATGATATTTTTCATATTTTCTCAGGTTCCCTACATGATGTTAACAAATTCTAATGTAAATACTCTAACAATACCCGAAGGCAGGACCCTTTAGAGCATTTACTTAAGAATTTGTAACACTATTTTGGTCACATTCGAAATATATTCAAAATATCATTCACAGGTATTTCAGGGATTTTTCTTACTGAACTGTAACGAAAAATTGCATAACCTTTTAATAAATTCTCCAAAATCTCTTGACAGTTTACGATAATAAAGATAAAATATAATAGGTAAGAAAAAAATAATATATTAAAAGAAAAAGAAATATATATTTGATTCGAACATTGAAAATTTAATAAGAAAGAGGTGTAGATTCATGAATATAGGAATCATAATCGCCGCTGTCTTAATCTCACTTGCAATAGGAACAGTAATAGGAATAGCATACAGAAAAAAAGTTGCAGAATCTAAAATACACAGTGCAGAAGAGGAATCTAAAAAAATTGTTAGTATGGCAAAAAAGGAAGCAGAAAACTTAAAAAAAGCCAAAATAATTGAAGCTAAAGAAGAAATAGTAAACAGTAGAAACGAATTAGATCAAGAGATTAAAGAAAGAAGAGGCGAAGTAAAAAGACAAGAAACAAGACTTATTCAAAAAGAAGAAAATTTAGAAAGACGTGCAGAAAATTATGAAAAGAAAGAAGAAAATCTAAATAAAAGAGAGAAAGAACTAGAAGAAGAAAAACAAAAAATAGAAGAATTGCATAGTCAAGAACTAAAAGAACTTCAAAGAATAGCATCATTATCAAAAGAAGAAGCTAAAAACATACTTCTAAGAGAAGTTGAAAAAGATATTACTGCAGAAAAGGCAGCAATAATAAGAGAAGCAAATCAAAAGGCAAAAGATGATGCAAAGAAAAACGCCAGAGAATTGCTAACATATGCAGTTCAGAAATGCGCAGCAGACCATTCTCAAGAAACTACAGTATCAATTGTAGCACTTCCAAGTGATGAAATGAAAGGAAGAATAATTGGTAGAGAAGGTAGAAACATAAAAGCCTTAGAAACATTAACAGGAGTAGACCTAATAATAGATGATACACCAGAAGCAGTAGTTCTATCAGGCTTTGACCCATTAAGAAGAGAAGTTGCTAAAATAGCTTTAGAGAAATTAATTGAAGATGGAAGAATACATCCAGCAAAAATTGAAGAAGTAGTAGAAAAAGCAAAACAAGAATTAGAAGAAACAATTAAAGAAGAAGGAGAAAGAGCTGCCATAGAAAGTGGAGTAATTGGATTACATCCTGATATAATAAAATTAATTGGAAAACTAAAATATAGGACAAGTTATGGACAAAATGTATTAAACCATTCAATAGAAGTTTCAAACTTAGCAAGAATAATGGCAGAAGAACTTGGATTAGATGCAAAACTAGCTAGAAGAGCTGGATTATTACACGACATTGGTAAAGCATTAGATCATGATATGGAAGGTACGCACGTAGAAATAGGTGTTGAAATTCTTAAAAAATATAAAGAAAATCCATTAGTTATAAATGCTGTTGAGGCACATCATGAAGATGTTGAACCACAAACATTAGAAGCTGTTTTAATTCAAGCAGCAGATGCAATTAGTGCATCAAGACCAGGAGCTAGAAGAGAAACATTAGAAGCATATATCAAGAGATTACAAAATCTTGAAGAAATTGCAGACTCTTTTGACGGAGTTGAAAAATCATTTGCAATTCAAGCTGGTCGTGAAGTTAGAATTATTGTTAAACCAGATAAAATCAATGATGACCAAATGACAATTTTAGCTAGAGATGTAGCTAAGAAAGTTGAAAATGAAATGGATTATCCAGGTCAAATTAAAGTTAATGTTATTAGAGAAACAAGAACTGTTGATTTCGCAAGATAAAAATAAAAAGAGTTGTGACTTATTTAAAAGTCACAACTCTTTTACTTTTTACATCAGACTTTTTAATGTTGAAAAATCCATTAAAATATAACCTGAACTGCAAAAAGCCGTTAAAAAATTACATGTGTTTGAATATAGTGATGTGTCAGTTTGATAGCTCACTATTTTGTCTTGTTCAACCGAATACTCAAGTGAGTAAAAATATTGAGCATTTAGTTTTGAAACATTAAGACTTTTTGCATAATCCCGTAACTTTTCAAAAGTTTTTTCGTGTAAAAGCAAGTCTGCTTTTACTAAAAAGAATATATTTCCCATAGGAAACCTCCTTAAAATATAATGTATTTACAGTAGACATATATGATATCACAAAAAATGAAAAAATGCAAACTTGATAAATTAAGAAAAATATAGTATTATAATAAAGAATTAAAATATAGAAAAAATAAGGTGGAGATAAAAAATAAACAGAATTTTACCTTAGGAAAGGATGGAGATTTAGAATGAAAATTTTAGCAGTTGGAGACATAGTTGGTTCAGCAGGAGTTAATGAATTAAAATTAAGATTAAAAGAAATAAAAGAAAAAGAAAGTATAGATTTTACAATTGTAAATGGTGAAAATTCAGCAGAAGGAATGGGAATAACAGAAAAAAACTTTAATGATATAATATCACAAGGTGTAGATTGTGTAACAATGGGAAACCATACTTGGGGAAAAAAAGATATATTTAAATTTATAGATAATCCAAAAATAATAAGACCAGCAAATTATCCAGAAGGAGTCGTTGGAAAAGGATATAATGTATATGAGTGCAAAGGAAAGAATATAGCAGTTATAAATATCATGGGAAGAGTTGATATAAACATATTGACAGAAAATCCATTTTTAAAAGCAAAAAAAATAATAGAAAAAATCCAAAATCAAGTAGATATGATATTTATAGATTTCCACGCAGAGGCAACAGCTGAAAAAATAGCATTGGGATATTACTTAGATGGAAAAGCAACAGCTATATTTGGTACACATACACATGTACAAACAGCTGATGAGAAAATTCTACCAAATGGAACTGGATACATAACTGATATAGGAATGACAGGACCAAAATATTCTGTAATAGGAATGGATATAAAAGCATCAATTAAACGTTTTGAAACAACATTGCCTGAAAGATATAGAATAGCAGATGGAAAATGTATATTTAATGGAGTAATATTTGATGTTGATGATAATACATCAAAGGTAAAAGATATAAAAAGAATATATATTGGATAAAAGCTATAATTTATTACATTTACAATTATTGTATATGACATAAGATTTAAAAATAAAAATATAATTGTCGAAAAAAGATTTTTATTGCGATGAAAACTTGAAAAAATTTCCAGAAAACTATTTACAATTTTTTCCAGAAGATATAAAATAGCATCATAAAAGTTGCAACAAAAAAATTATAATTAGGAGGCAAAAGAAAATGGAAATTCTAAAAATTTCATCAAAATCAAACCCTAATTCAGTAGCAGGAGCAATAGCTGGATTAGTTAAAGAATCAAACAAAGCAGAAATGCAAGCAATTGGAGCAGGAGCATTAAATCAAGCTGTAAAAGCAGTAGCAATAGCAAGAGGATTTGTAGCACCATCAGGAGTGGATTTAGTATGTATACCAGCTTTTGCAGAAGTAGAAGTAGAGGGAGAAGATAGAACAGGAATAAAGCTTATTGTTGAATCAAGAGCTTAATATAGAAATTATAAAAAGACATTTTGCTAGTAACAGAATGTCTTTTTAAGTGTTAAAAATTAAAATACAACAAAATTAAACTTGACAATGAAAAATAAGTATGTAAAAATAGAAAAGAAAAATAGCTTTGCATTCAAAATTTCGAAAGACGATGGATAGGCAAAGCGAGAAAGGAATGGAGTTTAAAATGGAAAAAATAAGAGGATTTGAGGTAGCAAAAGGATTTGAAGAAAAAGGAATAAATCTACCAATAAGAAAAACAAAATATTCAGCAGGATATGACATAGAAGCAGCAGAAGATGTAACAATACCAAGCTTTAAGAAGGGAATGGCACCAACACTAATAAAAACAGGAATAAAAGCATATATGCAAGATGACGAAGTATTAATGCTATATAACAGAAGTTCTAATCCAAAGAAAAAAGGACTAATATTAGCAAATAGTGTGGGAGTAATAGACAAAGACTACTATGGAAATCCAGACAATGATGGACATATAATGTTTGCTTTTTACAATATAAAAGAAGAAGATATAACAATAAAAAAAGGCGAAGCAATAGGACAAGGGGTATTCCAAAAGTATTTTGTAACAGATGATGATATAGCAGAGGGTGAAAGAGTAGGCGGATTTGGTTCAACGTCAAAATAAAATATTAACATTAATTATCAACATTTAAAGTGAATTTATAAAATTTTCTAGGGCTGTGAACTGTAACCCTACTGCAGTTGGAAAGTGAAAAAAATGAAAAAATGGGTGTCAATAATTTTTGATTAGGACACCCTAAATTGATAAAATTAATTTATGATTTGTTCACCCTGGGTGTGTCAGTTT
>CAKOWP010000069.1 GCA_934122385.1 uncultured Clostridia bacterium
AAGGAGAAAAATATGGAAGAATGTAAAATAAAAAATCTATATAATTTAGATGAAACAATAGCAAAAAAAATATTTGAAGGAGTAACATACCCATGGGAGGTATTGCCAAAAATAAATGATTTTATAATAGAATTAGGAAATACACTAGATCCAGAAGAATATGATAAAGTAGGAGAAAATGTATGGATTGCAAAATCAGCCACAGTAGCACCAACAGCATACATACATGGACCTGCAATAATAGGAAAAAATGCAGAAATAAGACATTGTGCATTTATAAGGGGAAAAGCAATAGTTGGTGAAGGTGCAGTAGTAGGAAATTCAACAGAACTAAAAAATGTAATTCTATTTAACAAAGTTCAAGTACCTCACTATAATTATGTTGGAGACTCGATTTTAGGATACAAATCACACATGGGAGCAGGCTCAATAACATCAAATGTAAAATCAGACAAAAAATTAGTAGTGGTAAAAAATGATAAAGAAAAAATAGAAACAGGACTAAAAAAATTTGGAGCAATGCTAGGAGACGAAGTAGAAGTTGGATGTGGTTCAATTTTAAATCCAGGAACAGTAATCGGTAGTCATAGCAACATATATCCATTGTCATCTGTAAGAAAAGTAGTACCTGCAAATAGTATATACAAAAATCAAAATGAAATTGTAGAAAAAATTTAGAAAAGAAAAGTCGGAGACAAATTATACTTGAAAATATTCTAAAAAAAGAATAAAAAAGTACTCAAGATAATTAACAATATTCAAAACTTAGCTAAAAAAACAGGAAAAAAGCAGAAATATCGTATAAAAACATATTACTGCTTTTTAATAATGATTTGAAATCATATAAAAACGTATTTGACAGAATAAAAGGCAAAAAGGTATATAATTATTAATTGATTTTAAAATATTATAACAGAAAGTAGAAGTCGAAAGCCATCGAAAATTGACAGATAATAAAATTGTTTTAAATAGTAAAAGTCGAAGAAAAAAGAAAAAAACAAAAATATGAATAAGCAACTGTTTTTATGTCAAAAATTGCGATGAAAAATCCTTGCAAACCACTGAAATTAGTAGTAATATAAAAAGGTCACAAAACAAAAGAAAAGGGGGATTTTTTTGAAAACATTTTTTGGCAGCGTATTTATCGAAAAAGAGAGACTTGAGGAAGCAGGAATAAAATATCCAATAAAGTTAGAATACTATAAACAAATAAATGAAGATCAAATAAGCACTTATCAGAAACCAAAATATGGAATAGAAATAATAAAAACAGAATATAAACCAGAATATACAAAAGTAGAAAATAAACAAATAAAATATGTTACAAATGATGAAATAGAAGCAAATCAAATTTTAAATATTTTTAAAACAAATCAAGTAACTCCAATTAATTCTGAAGAAGTCATAGTAGACTTGTTCAGAAACAAATTTTAATTCAACCAGTGGGGACGTTCTTAGATTGGTTGAAATTTTGAACCAATCTAAGAACGTCCCCACTGGTTCATCAGATTCAAATGAGGAATTTTTCATATTTATTAGAAAAAACTTGCAAAATATGAAAAAATGTTCTAGAATACTAAAAGAGTATAAGAAAAACATAGGAGGAAATATGGCAGATAAATTAATAATAGTAGAATCACCAGCAAAGGCAAACACAATAAAAAAATTTTTAGGAGGCAGTACAAAAGTTGTAGCCTCAATGGGACATATAAGAGATTTACCAAAATCAAAATTAGGTGTAGATATTGAACACGATTTTGAACCTGAATATATAAATATCAGAGGAAAGGGAGATTTAATAAAATCTTTAAAAACAGACGCTAAAAAGGCAAGAAAAGTTTATTTAGCAACTGACCCCGACCGTGAGGGTGAAGCAATAGCATGGCACCTAGCAAAAATATTAGAAGATGACAAAGACAAAATAACAAGAGTCACTTTTAATGAAATTACAAAATCAGCAGTACAAAAAGCAATAAAAGAACCAAGAGATATCGACTTAAATACTGTTGATGCACAACAAGCAAGAAGAGTTTTAGACAGAATAGTTGGATATAAAATAAGTCCATTATTATGGAAAAAAGTAAAAAGAGGACTATCAGCAGGTAGAGTTCAATCTGTTGCAGTAAAGCTAATTGTAGACAGAGAAACAGAAATCGAAAACTTTATTCCACAAGAATATTGGAACATATATGCAAACTTAAAAGACGAAAAATCTAAAAAAGAATTTGAAGCAAGATTCTATGGAAAAAACGGAAAAAAACAAGAAATCAACTCAAAAGAACAAGTTGACCAAATCTTAAAAGACATAGAAAAAGCAAAATACATAGTATCAGAAATCAAAAAAGGTGAGAAAAAGAGAAATCCAGCACCACCATTTACAACAAGTACAATGCAACAAGAGGCTTCAAGAAAATTAGGATTCACATTAAAGAAAACAATGTCTGTTGCACAAACATTATATGAAGGTGTGAAAATAGCAGACAGAGGAACTGTAGGTCTAATCACATATATGAGAACAGACTCTACAAGAATCTCAGAAGAAGCAAGAGCCGCAGCAAAAACACACATAGTATCAACATATGGTGAAGAATTCTATGAAAATAGATATTATAAAACAAGTAAAGATGCACAAGATGCTCACGAAGGTATAAGACCAACATATTCAGACATCGAGCCAGACGACATAAAAAGCGACTTAAGTAAAGACCAATATAAATTATATAAATTAATTTATAACAGATTTATGGCAAGTCAAATGAAACCAGCAGTTTATGACACAATGGCAGTAAATATCAAAGCAAATGACTATGACTTCAAAGCAAATGGACAAAACTTAAAATTCAAAGGATTTATGATTTTATATGTTGAAGGAACAGACGAAAAAGAAGAACAAGAAGCAGGAATGTTGCCAGCTTTAGATGAAAATCAAGAAGTAAAATTAATCAAAATAAATCCAAAACAAAGCTTTACAGAACCACCTGCAAGATATACAGAAGCAAGTTTAGTAAAAGCGTTAGAAGAAAAAGGAATAGGAAGACCAAGTACATATTCGCCAACAATTACAACAATTTTGGAAAGAAGATATATAGAAAAAGAACAAAGACAATTGGTACCAACAGAACTTGGAAAAATAGTAAACAAACTACTTACAGAAAACTTTGCAGATATTGTAAATGTGGAATTTACAGCCAAAATTGAAAATGAATTTGACGAAATTGCAGAAGGAAAAGAAAAATGGAAAAAGATAATTAGAGAATTCTATGGACCATTTGAGCAAGAACTTGAAAAAGCAGAGAAAGAACTTGAGCATGTACAATTAGTTGATGAAGTATCAGATGTACAATGTGAAAAATGTGGAAGAATGATGGTTTACAAATATGGAAGATATGGCAAATTTTTAGCATGCCCAGGATTCCCAGAATGTAGAAATGTAAAACCAATAATAGAAACAATTGATGTTCCATGCCCAAAATGTGGAGCAACTGTTCAAGTTAGAAAGACAAAAAGAAAAAGAAATTACTATATATGTGAAAATAACCCAGCATCATGCGACTATATTTCTTGGAACAAACCAAAGCCAGGTGAAAAATGGAATCCAGAAGAAGCTGAAGAGGTAAAAAAAGAAACAGAAAAGAAAACAAGAACATCAAAAAAGACTACAACAAAAAGAAAAACAACTGCAAAAAAAGCCAAAACTAAAAAGTAAAAAAACGGGATTGTGGGGATGTACCTTCAATCCTGTAAAATTTTGAACCGCAACGTATTGAACCGTTTTGCGGAATTTTATTTTTAAAAACTATTGACAATATTTATAATATTTGGTATCATATTAATTGCTTTTGAATATAATTAAATATAGCAACAAGCAAGACGCAGGTATAGTTTAGTGGTAAAACATAACCTTGCCAAGGTTAAGTTACGGGTCCGATTCCCGTTACCTGCTCCAAATATTTTTATCAAAAATAAAAATTTAATATGGCGCCTTAGCCAAGCGGTAAGGCACGAGTCTGCAAAACTCTGATGATCGGTCCGACTCCGATAGGCGCCTCCAAAAGAAAAACGAGAAAATATTGAAATATCGATATTTTCTTGTTTTATATTAGGCTTTATATTAAATAAAAAATACCTATTTAAAAGGAGAAAAAATGAAAACATACAAAAAACTTGTAAGAGACAAAATACCAGAAATAATAGAAAAAGACAATTTGGTACCAATTTGTAGAACATTAAATGACAAAGAATACCAAATGGAATTAAATAAAAAATTAGTAGAAGAAGTAAAAGAATATCTAGAAAGTCAAGAAACAGAAGAATTAGCAGATATTGTAGAAGTGATTTACAGCATAGTAAAATCAAAAAATATTTCTTTAGAAGACTTCGAAAAAATAAGAACAGACAAAGTAGAAAAAAGAGGAAGCTTCGATAAAAGAATATTTTTAGAAAGAGAAGAAGAAAAAGAAAGTGAAAGAATCTAATTGGCTGATATTAATATATTAAAAACAAAAAATGACTCCTAAAAGGAGTCATTTTTCTACATAACATCAATTAACAGTTCTAATTGAACTGAAAGAGTTCCATTTTTAGAATTCCAATTAAAATTCCGAACAAGAATATCTTTTAAATAGAATTCATAGCTTCTCATTGCTTTATTAATGAGACTAAAAGCTTCTGCCACAAAGTCAATAACTGCATTCCGAATTATAACTGCATAATTTTTTTTGACAACCTCAAATTCCGCAACTGAACTCGTTATGGAATATGCTGACAATTCTTCCTCATATTTTGACAAATCAATGAGCTTGTCTGCATAAATCCAAAGTGATCGTTCCATTGATAATGAAGAATCATTAAGAATTTGGATAGCTGAGCTACTATACTTATTCAACAGCTCCTCTGTAAAGAATTTTACTTTTTCATCTTTATAAGTAGAATTCTTTGCAAGCTCCACACCCTTGTGGAACAATTCTAATTCCTGACTGATCCGTTCAATTAAGTTATGCAATGATGATCTTTCATCATTGCTGATGTTTTGGATAGAAATTGTACTTACTTTTTCCATACTTATTACCTCTCTTTTTGATTTTTTTGGTTATGAAAATTTTATCACCAATTAAAAAAAGTGTCAATTAAAAAACGACAAAAAATGACCAAAAATAAAGCATGTCCATTCAAAAAATAATAGCAACGCAAAATCAATATATAATTTATGCAACTATTTTTTCTATTTCTTCTTTAA
>CAKOWP010000070.1 GCA_934122385.1 uncultured Clostridia bacterium
TTTTAAAGACTGTTCATGAAAATATTGATTCTTATGTTGGTAAAAAGATTTGCTTTACAGGCTATGTTTATAGAGTTTTAGATTTGCAAGATAATCAGTTTGTCTTGGCTCGTGATATGATTATTAGTTCTAATTCCCAGTCTGTTGTTGTTGGCTTTTTATGTGAATGTGATAATGCTAAGGATTTTGCTAATAATTCTTGGGTTAAAATTACTGGCACTATTGTAAAAGGTAATTACCATGGTGATATGCCTATTATTAAAATTACTGATATAAAAACTGTTGATAAGCCTTCTTCTGATGAGTATGTTTATCCTCCTGATGATAGTTATATTCCTACTTCTGGAGTATTATAAAAAATAATTGAGGTAAATTACCTCAATTATTTTTTAGTTTTCTAGAATATAATGCAAGTTCTGTAGCATGAGCTACTGCAATACTTCTTGCATTATCTGGTCCAAGCAGCTCGTCTATACTGTTTAGTCCCTTTTCTCTTAAATAAATATCAAGATTTTTTTGCTTAATTTCATCAATATCCTCAGATGGAATCATCCAACCTGCACTTTTGCCCCATAAGTATGTTTTGGATTTTGAATCATAAATACATACTACTTGTACATTGAAATACTTTTCAAAGTTTATATCTATCCCAGCTTCACAACTGATATAATAGTCCATATTTGAAAATTCTTTCATTATATTATTGGTTCTATTTTGTGCTCCTTGGTAAGTCTCATTTTCAAATGGTTGTTCTGAGACACCTGATTCAACTGATGTTGCATAAACTTCCACTTCGGTTTCGTTTATTTCAAAAAACCGAGAAAAAGCTTTTTTAATACCTTCGATTTTATCAAGAGATTTTGTTGCTATTGCCACTTTCATATGGTTGCCCTCCTAGTTTTGTGCAAATCAATTTTGATTACATTTTTATTATATCATATTTATGTAAAGTTTTCAACTATCTACCTTTATAGCGTTCTTCTTTACGACTTCTGAAATTAATAACTTCATCATTAAGTAGGTCTTTATAAGGTATAAATTCTCTGTCTTCTCCCTTTAACTCTTCTTCTTTAAACTCTCTAATTAGCATTTTATCAACATCAATTATATATTTTTGACCTTCAATATCCAATATTAGACATCTTATATATCTTGACTGCTCATCATTTTTTTCTTTTACTTCTTTCCAAACTTTTTTCCTCGATTCTGGTCCCAATGTGACATCAACAATTTCTTTTATGTATTCATATAGTCCTTGTGAATCTATATCATGATTATTTTTTAAAATTTCTACTGCATTTTTTAAAAATATTAAATTTTTTTGTTCACCTGTAATATCTGGATTTACATCTTCTTGTCTTTTATTTATTACTATATGATCTTCTATTTTTTGTACAGAATTTTTACATCTATCTTTGTTATAATAATCAAGTGTTTTTTTGAATTTTCCATTTTTATCCTCAAGAATTTCAATTCCTTCTGCTGTTAAACCTGTTTTTATTCTTGTCATATCCTTAATGTTATTAAAATTATCTAAATCCAATGTCAAACTGTATTCATTGCATGTTAATCCTACAAAGTAATGGGTAAGGCTTTTGTCCCAAAGAATACAAATATTCATATCTTTGTTATTTTCAAATAGTTCTGTTAAAGATTTTGCAAGATATCTAGATACTTCGTAGCAAACTCTTCTATTATGTGTTTCTCTGTTTTTTTCCCATTCTTGGTCAACAGACCTACCATACCAGTCTGGTAGTGCATAAGAATCATCATCTATTTTTTGTATGTATGACAATAAATTGTCATCATATATGTATTCCTGGCAAAGTTTTTCATAAATTTGTAATATTTTGTCTTCATTACTAATTTTGCTATTATTTTTTAATTCATTAAGTACAGGACTTATTTTTTCAGGTATTTTCCATCCTATTTCATCATAAATTATGTTTGGATTGTTTTCTTCTTTTTCAATTTTTTCATCCGGATTTAGTACAATTATATGTTTTCTTCTAAATGCTGCAGTTGTTAAATCATTTAATCTTTTTATTTTATTTATATCAATACTCATCTTATTCTCCTTTTAATGTAATTAACCACCATAATAATTATAGTCGTTTTCTTCCGGGTTGAAAACAAAAATATTTTTATTCAATTTATCTTCTTCAATATTTTCTATTGTTCTTGTATCACTGTCTAACAAATATGTTTTGTTATTTATATTAAAAATTAAACATCTTACATATCTTTTTTCTGGAACATTTTTTATTTCTTTCCATATTTTTTTTATTTCTATATTTTCATTTTCTATTATTATTCTCATATATTCAAAGAAACCTTGTGGATCAATATTATATTGATTTAATATATTGGCTACACTTATAAGATATTCCTCTGTATTTACATCTTTTAGTTCTTTTTTTATTTTTTCTATTTCTGTCAAATCTTCAGATTTATCTTTATTAAATTCATTTATTTCCTTTTGTAGTCTTCCTGTGTCATCTCTTAAAATTTTTATTCCTTTAATAGTTAGTCCTAATTTTAACCTTGCTAAGTCTTTAAGACTATTAAAATTATCTAGATCTAAGATGGCACTATAATCTTTTCCAGTTAAGCCTACAACATAGTGTAAATTTGTTTTGTCTCCTAACATAAATGCTTCATAATCGTTATTTTCTTCCAATAATTCATTTATTGCTTTTGCATAGAATCTTGCAAACTCATAGCATACTCTTCTATTATGTTTTTTTCTGTTTTCTTTCCATCTTTCATCAATTATTCTACCATACCAGTCTATAGCAATATATTTTATATTTTCTGGGTCACTCATATCTTTTTTGAAAAAATATAATACATTGACATCATATACATAGTTTAAACAAATAAATTCATACACTTTTAATAATTTTGCTTCAAAATTTAATGTTTTATCTTTTAATAATTCATCTACTAATTCTTTTATTTGCTTATCCATTTCCCATTTTACTTGGTCATATTCTATCCATTCTTCTTTTAAGTTTCTTGGTGGCTCCAATATTATTTTATAGTCTCCATCTAATTCTTGATTTACTTCATTATAAAATTTTTTTATATATTCGTCCTTCATTTTTTCCTCCATTATTTTTTCTTTTTATTAAATAAATTTTCTGAATTGTATGTGTCATATTTAATGATTATATTATTATCATTTTCTTTAATCTTTCCACAATTTAATAATTCATAATAAATATTTGGTGATGTTAATTTTTTATAAACATTTTCTGATTGTCCTTCTTGTACTCCAATTTTTTTTAGTACATTTTGTGCATCTTCTTTTTTTATTTTAAAAAAGAAAGTTTCATCTTCCAGGTATTTTTGGATTTTTAAATTCTCGTCATAATTTTGCTTATTTTCTTTAAGTGTTTTTAACATTGCATCATTCATAATTGTTACAACTCTAAATTCATTTACCATAACATTTCTCCTTAAACATAAATTAAAATAATTATACCATAAATGAAATAAAGTTGTCAAAAATTATTTTGTTTCCATAATACTCTTAAATACCCCTTCATCTATCAAAGTCGCAAAAACATTTTTAATAATAATTAAAATTATCGGTCCAATTAACATTCCCAAAACACCAATAAATTTAAAACCAGTATACATTGCAATTAATGTAAAAATTGGATGTGTTCCAATATGTTTGCTAACTAATTTAGGCTCCAAAAATTGTCTTACAATAGACATTATAATTAACAAAATAATAATTGCTATGCCTAATTTTAAATCACCATTTAAACCAGAAAAAATTGCCCATGGAACCATAACTGTTCCAGATCCAAGGATTGGCAAAGCATCAACAAAACCTATAAACAAAGCCATTAATAACGGAAACTCTATCTTAAAGTTTGCAAATTTTAAAATGTATAATCCGACTAATGAGATTATAAAAGACACTAATATAAGTGTTGCTTCTGCTTTTAAATATCCGCCCAATGTTTTGGTTAAATCTTTTATGTGTGTTCCAACTTTAAACACCCATCTTTTTGGAAAATGATGTTCTATTTGGTCTAAAATATATACTTTATCAACACATATTAAATATAAAGCCATAATTGTAACTACAAAATAAATTACAATTGATGGCATTGATGTTATTACATTTAATAGTCCTGTTAAAAAATTTCTAATCCATCCAGACGCTGTAGTTAATAAATCTCCTGTTGAGTTTTGAATTATTGATGTCAATTCATTTGGTAGGTGCATTTTATTGAAATCAAATCTACTTGTAAAATTTTGAAATAATATGTATGCTTTTTCTACATAACCATTCAAATCTTGCAATAGGTTTGATGCTTCTGAAATTAATGCAACTATTCCCCATGCTAATGTTCCTATTATTATTCCTGATACTATTACAAATATTATAATTGAACTTGTTTTTCTGGTAAATTTTAGCTTTTTCATTATAAACCTTATTGTTGGCTCTATCATTAATGATATTATAAATGCTATTAAAAATGGCATGTAAAATATTGCCAATTTGAATGCTAAAAATAGGCCTATTAATATTAAAATTACATATAAAAATTTTTTTAATACTCTTGTCCAATATGACATGTCAATTATCATTCTCACTTCTCCTATGTAATTAGTATATGTTAATTTTTTGTTTATATTCGAAAAAAGTCCGTGCTCTGAACAAAAAATATTTGTCACCAGCAGGACTTCTTATAGTTAAAATCTAACATTATATTTTTATAAAATCAACTAACCTTTTCTTATATAATATTCTAATAATTATTTTTATTTGAATTACAACTACATATATCACTTATTGTTTCACATACTTGTTGTCTTCCTAATTGAATATCATTTTGTGCTAAATCTCCTAATGTTAATATTCCTATTACATGATTTTTTTCATCACAAACTGGTAATCTTCTTATTTGGTTATTTGCCATTTTACTTTCTGCATTTGTTATATCTTCATCTTGTTTACAAGTACATAAATCTGTAGACATTATATCGCTTGCTGTTGTTTGTGAGCAGTCTTTATCACATGCAACTGTTCTTAATAAAATGTCTCTATCTGTTAGTATTCCACATATACAATTGTTACTGTCACATACTGGTATACATCCTATATGGTTTTCACTCATTAATTTTGCTACCTCAGTTATTTTAGTTTCTGGTTTTACG
>CAKOWP010000071.1 GCA_934122385.1 uncultured Clostridia bacterium
TGGAACTTACAGAAAAATATAAAATAATTGATGAAATACCATTTGATTTTTCTAGAAGACGCTTATCAGTTATTGTATCAGATGGAGAAAAAAGACAATTAATTACAAAAGGTGCAGTAGAAGAAATTTTAAGCATTTGTACTATGGTTGATTATAAAGGACAAGTTAGCAAAATAACAAAAGAAATTAAAGATAATATCAAAAAAATCAGTAAACAATTAAACAAAGAAGGTTTAAGAGTTATTGCAGTATGTCAAAAAAATGATATGGAAAATAAATCAAATTTTGAAGTATCAGACGAGAAAAATATGATATTGCTTGGATTTATAGGATTCTTAGACCCACCAAAAGAAAGTGCGAAAGAATCTATCAAAAGATTAAATAAAGCAGGAATTAGAGTTATAGTTCTTACTGGTGATAATGCTGATGTAACTAGATGTGTATGTGAAAAAGTGGGAATAAATTCTAGAAATATTGTATTAGGAAGTCAAATCGAAAAACTTCCAGATATTGGAGTAATGCGTTTATTAAAAAAGACAAATATATTTGCAAAACTTTCCCCAATACAAAAAGCCAGAATTGTAAGACTATTAAGACAAAATGGAAATGTAGTAGGATATATGGGAGATGGAATCAATGACAGCCCATCATTAACAAACTCAGATGTAGGTGTATCAGTAGATACAGCAGTTGATATTGCAAAAGAATCAGCAGACATTATTTTACTTGAAAAAGATTTAAATGTTTTACTAGACGGTGTAGAAGAGCGGAAGACGTACATTTGTAAATTTAATGAAATATATCAAAATGGCAACAAGTTTCAATTTTGGAGAAGTTGTATCTGTAATTGTAGCAAGTATATTTTTGCCATTTTTACCAGAAACACCAATTCAATTATTAGTTGAAGGCTTGATATACGACTTTGGACAAATGACATTACCATTTGATCATGTTGACAAAGAACAGTTAGAAAAACCAAAGAAGCTAGATATCAAAAGTTTAAAAAGATTTATGCTATTTATGGGACCTGTAAGTTCAGCATTTGACATTGTTGTATTTTTAACATTATGGTTTGTATTTAAATTAAGAGATGTATCACATTTTCAAACTATTTGGTTTACTTACAGTATAGTTTCAAACTTAGTTGGAATGCATATTATAAGAACTGCGAAAGTTCCGTTCATTCAAAGTAATGCTCATAAATATGTATATGCATCATCAATTTTATTGATATTAGTTGGTATTGTTGTGCCATTTACAACATTGGGTAATGCAATTGGACTTGTACCTATTGGTGCAAAATATTTGTTTATGATTTTTGTTGTTACATTTTTGTATTGTATTATTGCTTCTTTTGCGAAGAGAGTGTATATTAAAAAATATAAAGAGTGGATTTAATGAGACAAGTGGGACAGTCCTAATTTGTCTCATTCTTTTGTTGTATTTTGTTGAAAATTATTATTTATTTTTATTGACTTTTTCTTTTACTAAATGTAAAATATGAATTGATATACATACAATATTGTGTATACATATTTTTATTTTTAATTGGAAAAAATAACAAAGGAGGAAAACAAAAATGAGAAAGATGACAAATGAAAGTCTTGGGGCTGTACACACAGGGAGTTTAAAAGAAAATAAAAAGAAAAATATAAAAGGAATAACACTTGTAGCATTAGTGGTAACAATTATAATATTATTAATTTTGGCGGGAATTTCAATATCTGTTTTAACAAAGACAGGGCTATTTGAAAAAGCAAAACAAGCAGAACAAAAATCTAAAGATGCACAAGAATTAGAAAATGAAACATTAGGGAAATATGAAGATGAAATTGGTAAATATGTTAGTAGCACTAGAAATGAGGAAAGTACTTTATTATCAAGTACAGAAATATCTAACAACTATATAGGTGCTAGGAAAATAACTTTAAATATAGATTTAAAATCAAATAATATTAATAATATTGCTGCATATGTTGTATTCAACAATAAAGACAACAAAATAGTTAGAGTAACAGACAATATAACCAATCAGATAGAAATAAATAACTTAGAACAAAATACAGAATATGGTTTGACAGTAAAATTATTAGATAAATATGGAAGATTTTCAAAATCATCTAATACAGTTAATATTAAAACAATATCTGGGGAATATTTATATCAAGAAGGTGTAGAAAATAAAAGCATTGATGCTGCATCAGGAGGATACCAAGGAACATTAGAGAAAAAAGATAAATATCTATTTGGAAATATGAACAATAATAGTAATTCTTACACAAATCTTTGTTGGTGGCATTTTAAAGATAAAATTGATTTAACAAATATTAGCAAAGTATATATAGAATTTTACGATATAATAATGGATAATTCAAGTACTTCAATTTTTATAAATGCATTTTCAAATATCAATGATAAAACAACGTTTGGTTATGCCACGGACTGCTATGCTGTAGATTCATATACAAGCAATAGCTCTGATTCCAATACAGAAAAAAAGTTGACATTAGATGTATCAGGATTAACAGGTGAATATTATATAGGATTTGGTGGCGTAAGTGTTCCTAATTATAAAGGATATGGTTATGATAATAAATATACAGGTAGTGTTAGTTATAAAATAAAAAGTATATTTTATGAATATAATTAATAATATAATTTTTAATTGAGAAAAATAACAAAGGAGAAGATGAAAAATGAAAAAAACAACAAACGAAAGCCTTGAGGCTGTACACACAGGGAGCTTAAAAGAAAATAAAAAGAAAAATATAAAAGGAATTACACTTGTAGCATTAGTAATAACAATTATAATATTACTAATTTTAGCAGGAATTTCAATATCTGCTTTAACACAGACAGGACTATTTGAAAAAGCAAAACAAGCAGAACAAAAATCCAAAGATGCACAAGAATTAGAAAATTTAACCTTAGGAAGTTATGAAAATTCAATAAATGAAATCATTTCAACAGGTAGTAGAGAAGAAAACAGTAACAATAATCAGTACAGTTTAGAAGAAAAAACAATTGGAACATGGATAGATGGAAAAACTATATATAGTAAAATGATAGATATGGGAACAAATTTTTCAATAGACGAGAAAAATGTTGATATTGAAAAAATTATTCAAAATATTGACTTCCCAGTAAAAGCCCAAATATATATGATAGACACAAAAAACAATGCTAAAACTTATACTCCATGCCAATTATGGTTATATTCTGGAAGTTGGAAGATTACACCAATAGATAGTTGGAACGCAGGTTTAACTAGACATGTTTATTTTTATGTAGAATACACTAAAAATTAAATTTTTAATTATAAATTAAGTCATGCATTAAAATTTGCATGACATTTTTGTTGAAAATTATAAAAAATAAAGTACAAGTTTTATCACAAAGGAGATGCTTTTTTTTGAATAGAAAAAAAGAAGAGAAAAAACAAAGAAATAAACATATTAGAAGATTTAGTAAGAATAATAAACCAATATTTTCCAGAATTAATAAATAAGTTTGAAGGCTTAATAGAGGTAAGATTTCAGACATATGCAAAATATAAAATGAAAGTTATATTTATAGTAGGGCTAATGAATTTTTCAATAACTGTGAATAGTAACCGACTGTTTACTTTTTTTCTGAAAATTTTGAAAATTTCTGACAAATCAAAAAAATATAATATAATAATTATTAGTTTATAGTTTAAATTAAAATAATATCTCCTTTGGGGAATTGTACATATATAGTGACATAACAACAAATAATTTTAAAGGAGGAGCAAACTTATGAAAAGAAAACAACCTATTATTATACCTATGGAGGAGATGACACAAGTTTTACTGGATAGAGCGTATTCTTGTGATATATCTAAGGAACAACTTCTTAAAATGTTTTCAGACTGCATTGAAAAGAAGTGGATGGAAGAGGAGAAGATGTTCAAGAAAAAAGTTGAAATATATCTTAAAAATAATCAACATTATATTGAATCATATGAAGCTGATTTTTATAACCAAGCATTTGAATATAAGGATGCTGGAAGTAATTATTTAAAATTTAAAAGTGAATTTGATTTAAGTCAAAGATATAAATTTTATCTTGAAATTATATGTGCAATGTACAAGCTTTATAAAAACATGAATTATGGAATACCCGTTTAATGGGTGGTTGTGATTGTTTAAAAATCATTGAAAAATCTCCAAAAATGTGATATAAATAACATAAAAAATTTTAAGCCTAATAGAATTAAATATAAAAAATTAGGAGATGAAAACATGGGAATAATAGAACTAATAATGTTAAGCATAGGGCTTGGAATGGATGCATTTGCGGTGTCAATATGCAAAGGAATATCAATGAAAAAAATGAACTGGAAAAAAGCATGCATAATAGGTCTATATTTTGGTGGATTCCAAGCAATAATGCCTGTTATAGGCTATTTTTTAGGTTCGACATTTGAAAACATTATAACAAACTTTGACCACTGGATTGCATTTATTTTATTAGCAATAATCGGTGGAAATATGATAAAAGAATCGTTTTGCAAAGAAAGTGAAAATATAAGTAGTGATGTAGGCTTTAAAACTATGATTATATTAGCAATTGCAACAAGTATAGATGCACTAGCAGTAGGAATAACATTTGCATTTTTCAATGTTAATTTAATTTTAGCAATAGCACTTATAGGAACAATTACATTTGTATTATCAGTAATTGGAACAAAAGTAGGAAATAGATTTGGAGACAAATACGAAAATAAAGCAGAGCTTGTAGGTGGAATTATTCTTATTTTGTTAGGGCTAAAAATATTATTAGAACATTTGGGAATATTGAATTTTTAAATATTTATAAGATTAAAAGGAAACAAGAATGAAACAAAAAATATATATTTAGACTATGCAGCAAATACACTTGTAGACCCAGAAGTATTAGAAAAATTTAATGAAACAACACTAAAAATCAATAAAATAGAATGACCCAGTTCAAAAAATTAAAGCAACAAAATTAACATAAAAATATAGACACATATAAAAATCAAATATATAATATT
>CAKOWP010000072.1 GCA_934122385.1 uncultured Clostridia bacterium
GAATATACTCTTTCACATTTATTGCTAATAAGAGATTGGTTAAGTCTGGAATTCATCATAAAAACTTTCACACCCAAACTAGCTATATCTTCACATGTTTTTAAATTATCATCAATAAATAAATCAATATTATTTTCTTTTACAATATTTCTTTTATCAGTATGGTTAATAAATAAATTATCATAAGGTATGTTATTTTCTTTTAACCAATTTTTAGTTATTTGATATATAATATGATTTTTTCTATCCCATCTAGCAGTAATAATAAAAATATTATTATTTTTGGAAAGTTTATTTATTATAGTCGAAGCACCTTCTTTAGGAAGAACTTCACTCATACAAGATTCATAATATAAATCAAAAAATTTTGAATCTTCTTCAGAAGACCAATTATATAAATATTTTGCCCACATTGGATCAGTAATATCTATATCATATAATTTAAAAGGTCTTTTTAAGATTTCTGTAGTATATTTTTCAGCATAAAAATCAATAATATCACTTGTTTTTGCTATAGTATCATCAATATCAATTCCTATATTCATAATTATATTCACTCCTTTTACAAAATTAGTATATCATAGGAGAAATTTTATTGCAATATACAATAATTATTGACAGTAAAAAGAGATTTGAGTTAAAAATTTAGCTCAAATCTCTTTTTAGATGATAACTTACCAGCATGTATGCTGGATACGAACGTGACCGTCATTAAAAACACAAGCTAAAAGTGTAACATCACCCCACTGATATGCATAAACAACATATCCACTTGCTTTTGATGTTGGGATAGGTGAAAGTTTCAGAACCTCATCAGCAGTAATAATTTGCTTTCGATGGTCTTTTCCAGCCCAAGTGTTCATTCCTTCGGCAATCCTGGCAGCAATGTAACGATCAATTTTCGCCATAATTATACCTCCTTGTGCAATAGCACCTTCTATGATGTTTTTTCTTATGATGAAACGGAGTAAAGCAAAATATTTCATCATTTACAGTATACTATATTTTAAATAAAATTTCAAATTCTATAAGAGAATAATGTTGTAAATTAATTTGGCACTATAATTTATATTGCTAATTACAAATAAAAATTGGTTTGAAACGAAAATCATTTAGGTTCCCTTTTTACAATGCTAATTTTGACAGAATTTACATAATGTGGTATAATGCTTTATATATGGAGAAATCCATTGTACATATATTTAATGCAACTCCATCTATTATTAGATGTTAACATATTTTGAAACAGATTTTTATAAGTACTCTAAGGAATATGTTAATTGGTGGTAGTCTATTTTTTAACTTTACTAATAAATGAATATTTTTAATTAGGAGAAATGAAAAATGAATGATTTTATTGAAAAAATAAAAGGCAAATCATATAGTATTGAAGAGGCAAAACAGATATTTATAGATTATACATTAAGACATAATGGAATTGTTAATGAAAAATTTAAAGACGTTAATGTAGAAATATATCAAAGATGTCTACCAAATGGAAGTAAAGCACACGCAAACACAAACATTGAACAAAATAAAATTAGAATGGTAGCAGGAAAAAATTCTATTATTACATTTTTTCACGAGTTAAAACATTTAGCCGATGGATGGAAAGACTCAAAGGGAATTTGGCATACAAATTGGGATTATGAAGACGATTTAACTGCACAAATGGAATATAGCGATCAACAAAATAGAGAAATTCATATAAAAAGAGGAAAAAAAGGAATGGCAATGGGAGAAGCAACAGCAGAATTATTTGCTAGTAAAATTTATTGGGAACTATGTGAAAATTCACCTGAATCAATGGCATATACAGCAAATACAAGAAAAAATTATGATGAAGAAATATTATTTTTGAAGAAAATATGTTTAACATTAGGAGTAAAAGAAGACACATTATTATCATGGAAAAGTGAAAATAATTATGGAAGAGAGCAATTAAGGAATTTATTTGCAAAACTTACAGGAGTAAAGGATTTTTGGGATAAATTAGAATATAGAATGGATTATGTATCAATACTTAAATTTATACATACTTCACATCCAGATTTTAAAGTAAGTCAATTATCATTAAACAATGTAGAGAGATTTAGAAAAAATATAAATGAATTGTTACAAGCATGTATGCAACGCAATTTTCAAGAAAAATATTATAGTTCTTTTGGTGTTAGCAAAAGTGAATTTGAACAGATATATAGTAAAAAGCAAGAAGAATTTAAGTTATTAAATTTATATCTAGCACATAATAATCCTAACCTAGATCCTAGATAAGTTAAAAATGAATAATATTATAGAAATTGAAAAAAGTTTTAAAATCATTTGTCATGTAGCTAGAAAGAGGTGCAATAGAAGAAGGCATCTCTTTTGCTTTGCATAAAAAAACACCACCCTTCTTGGATGGTATTTTTTTATGAATGATATTTATATCTCTGCTCAAGAGTTCGAACAGATTCGTTATTGGAGCGAATCACATACAAGTTACGAACTAAGTTCTCTTTCTAAAATAATTATATATGAATTATTATTAAATTTCAATGGTAGTATAGAAAGATTTCAATATTTATTATATAATATATACACGTGAAGTCTTAAATATATAAATGATTGGAGGAACTTAATGAATAATGAATTAATAAATAATGATAACGAAATAAATAATATTTTTGATAATATCAAAGATTTAGTTATAAATAGTAGAAAATTTTATATATGTTTTCCAATTGCGACAACAGTGTCGTCGCAATTAAGTTGGTCTCATTATTTGGAAATTATTAAAATTGAAGAAGAACAAAAAAGAAATTTCTACATAAAAGAAACTATTAATTCTAAATGGAGTGTTAGAGAACTTCAAAGACAAAGAGATTCGCTTCTTTATGAAAGATTAATATTGTCTGCTGATAAAAATAAGATATTAGAACTATCTGAAAAAGGAGCAATTATAATTATGACTAATAAATTTATTAAAAATGTATTAGATTGCATAGTTTTTCATTCGCAACTAAAATGCAACCAAAAATATCGTATTAGTTTGTAGTAGCAACTACCTATTTTTACTATAATAGTCTCAAAGAAAGGAGAAATTCAAAATGAAAATAATAGGAGAACTTACTTTTGCAACAATAATTTTAATAGGTTTAACAATACTAATTTCTTTTATTTTTTTAATAATATTTACTATTAAGGCTTTAATAAAATATGTAAAGTCAAAAGATATTAAAAAAGAAAAATCACTTATTAAAAAATCACTTGGAGAGGTCTTAAAACAACATAGAGAAGAATGTAAAATGACGCAAGAATTTGTTGCTGAAGCTATTGGCGTAAGTAGACAAGCCGTATCTAAATGGGAAAATGGAACTTCTGATCCTAACACATCTAATTTAATTGTATTAGCAAAATTGTTTAAAATATCTCCCGAAGAATTACTAGATGAGATACAATAATTGAGTAAAGTATGAAAGGAATAAAAATATGAATAAAAATATGAATAAAAATATGAATAAAAATAAGAAAAAGATTAAAAAGAGATATATTTTCTTGGGAATATTTTTAGTTTTATTTATTATAGTGCGTGTATTTATGTACTTTGGAGGATTTAGTACAGGCAAAAATATTGATCCACAAGAATTTTTAAAATATACACAAGATATTGAAAATATAAATATACCTGAAAATGTTAAAATAATAGCACTAGGAGAAGCTACACATGGAAATGTAGAATTTCAAGAACTTAAACTCGAGATATCTAAAATAATGGTTGAAAAATATGGCGTTAAAGCATTTGCTATAGAGGGCGATTATGGTGGCTGCGAAAAAGTGAATCAGTATATTCTAGGAGGAGATGGGTCAGCAGATGAAATGGCAAAAGCTATTGACTTTAAAATTTATAAAACAAAAGAAATTGCAGAACTAATTTCATATATGAGAAAATACAATGAAAAGGTTACAGACAGCGAAAAATTAAGATTTTATGGATTTGATATGCAAAGATATAAATATAATTTTGAATTTTTAAACAGTAATTGTAAAAAATTAGGAATTGAAACTAAAGAGCTAGAAAAACTTATGAATGGTAATGAGTGGAATAATGAATATGATAATAAAAAAAGGATTGAAGTTATTACCCAAATAAAAAAAGAACTTCAAGAAAAGGAAAACTCAGAACAAGCAATTCACTTAGCAGATATATTGCTTCAATATTTTGAATTACAAACAATAGGAAATAATGATATTAGTTTATTAAGAGATAAGTATATGGCAGAAAATGTAAAATGGATATTAAAACAAGAAGAACAACTTGGACATAATCGTATATTTATATCAGGTCATAATATGCATGTTGCAAAATATGGTAGTATGGATTCTATGGGAAAATTACTTTTCAAAGAATTAGAAAATAAATACTATGTGATTGGTACAGATTTTTATAAAACTAAAGTTAATCTTCCAAAGCATTCATCAAATAATCGTACAATTCAAACATTCTATTCTCATGATCCATTAGCCAAAACAGCAAAATTAGCAGGACTAGATAGGTGTTGGTTAGACTTTTCGAATATTCCAAAAAATACAGAATTATATAACACAATTACAAGTTATATTTATATGGGAAATCTTGGAGAAAATTATTCTTTGATAATGCGTTTACTTCCACCGAGCTATCGAACTTTTCAACCACCTGCAACTTTATATGATAGTATGATAATTGTAGTAAATGCTACACCTACAAAAATTGTTCTAAAATAGATGATTTATCAAAATTAATCATATCTATAATTATTTGTAAATTAATAATCTTATTTCCATTAAAGGGTATGGGAGTTCCATAGTAGAATTTGTACGGGAGTACAAATTCAGTGCTGGCTAGACATAGATTTTATTCCCATATTCAAGAAAAATAAAAAGAGGATTAAATTATTTTGATAATTTTTTCCTCTTTTTTGAAGATTATTTATATAAAAACATATTCATTTAAG
>CAKOWP010000073.1 GCA_934122385.1 uncultured Clostridia bacterium
TCTTTATTATCTAATTCATATTCTAATTTTCCAGAAAATTCTTCTCCAGACCAAGGTTTATATTTATCAAAATCTGAAACTTCTTTTCCTTTTTTATTTTTTGAAATTCCATATAATGAATTAGTAATAAATTTAATTAATGTAGATTTTCCTGTTTCATTTTGTCCATATATTAAATTTATTCCGTCTTTAAAATTTATTTCTTTTTCTTTTAATTTTCCATACGAATTTATTTTTATTTTATTTATTTTCAAGAAACTTCCTCCTCATCATTTTATTTTTTAAGGTTTGTCCCTCATTCCCGTTTTGAGGGAATTTCAAGGAACGTCCCTAAATCCCTATTGCCTCCATTCCAATTTCAACTGCTTTTTCTATTATTTCTTTTTGCTCTTCAGGAATATTTTCTTCATTTAATTTTGCCAGCATTTCTTTAGCAAATAAACCTTTTAAAGTAGTATCATTTGATAATTTTTCTAAATCATAATTTATTTTTGTTTTATCTTTTATTTTAATCACTTTATCATTTGAAATTAATTTATATAATTCATATCTGTCAATTTCAAAATTTCTTTTTCCTGTTAAAATAATTTCAATTAAATTATTTTCTTCAAAATTTATTTCATTTATTTTTTCAATTAATTCTTCTTTTGAAATTATTTCTGTAATATCCAAATCAAATAATTTAAATTCAGTTTCATCTAATGGAACAAATTTTAAATTTATTTTTTCTTTTTCCAATTCTCCAACTATCATTCCATGTTTACCAAGTTCGTCAAATCCTAATGATGCTGTTGAGCCCGGATATACAATATTTTGATTTTCTTCTTTATTATAATCTAGTTTATGAATATGTCCTAAAGCAACATAATCAAAGCCCTTTTCTTTCAACATCTTTGATGATAAAGGATTATATTCACTATTTTCTATTGTGCCTCCATCTAATGTTCCATGAATTACTAATATATTTAATTTATTTTTATCTTCTAATTCAACATTTTCTATTCCGCAGTTTTTACAATAAAAATCATCAAAACCATACCCATAAATATTTGCATCTTCACATTCAATTTTTTCTATTTTTGATGTGAATATTTTTACATTTTCATTCCAATAAAACTTATTATAATACGAATTTTTTGTATATGGATCATGATTTCCTGGTGATATAAATATTCTTGTTTCTGGAATTTCTTTAAATAAATTATTTATATATTCTATTGTTGATTTTTTTATATATTTTTGTTCATATAAATCCCCTGAAATAAATAAATATTTTATATTATTTTCTTTTATATATTCTGTTACTTTTTTGAATACTTTTCTTTGTTCTAGTCTTCTTAAATCCCCTAGTCCATCTTTGTCTGAAAGGTTTACAAATGGACTGTCAAAGTGCATATCTGCTATGTGTACAAATTTCATCTTTATTTCTCCTTACTATTTGACATTTGCCTATAATATGATATAATGTATATAGGAAATGAAAACCACAAATGGTGGTTGCCACATATTGTTGTAACAACACATCTGCTGGTCGAAGCAAAGATGTGTTGTTTTTTTATTCCTTATTCGTCCAAATTATGTATATAATTGTTAATAAGGCTACGTTTATAGTTAGGGAAAATCCCAATAAATATATTAAAAATAATACAAATCCCATAAACACCACCTCACTTTCCCATAGTCAGAAACTATGCAGTAAAGTGGCAACACACTTGCTTATCTCATTTCCTATAACACATACTATATAACAATTAATTACAAAAAACAAGCGAACATCACAAAATTTTATAAAAACTTTTGTTCACACAAAAATAAAACAAAAAAAAGATAAAGCCATTCATTAAACCACTTTATCTCTTTAATTTATAAAATTTAATCGTCCTCTAGCGGACCAAATAACTCATCAAACTTAGCCTCTAATTCCTTTTGTAAATCATATGTATCCTCTTCATCATCTTGAGGAAGCATAGGTGCATTATCCTCATTTTGCATATTTAAATCTAAGAAATCATCCAACGAATTTGTTATTTCTTCTGATTTTTTCTCATCTTTAGGCACATTTAAATTATTTTTTATATTATTATTTTCTTCTTTTACATTATCATCTTCAAACAAATCATCCAAAGACTCAATATTTAAATTTTCAACTGATTTTTCATCTTTTTCCTCAACATAAGGATTATATGGATTATATTTTCTCCATGTACCTCTCTCAATTTCACCAATATCATTGTGACTAATTTCACATTTTGCCATATCTTTTGCCATAGGATGTTTGAAGTAATAATATTTATTAGCTTTAACTGGTTTTAAACCTTTTTCAAAAATAATACACAAATCATTATCTAATCTTCTTAATTCATCTGGCGTCATAAGTGCTCTAGCCATAATTTGATCAGATACACTCTTACCAGTTCTATGATTTTGTTTATCCTTATTTATTGAAATGCTATCTCTATCTATTGTTTTTTCGCCTAATTGCTTTGAAAAATACTCAACTGTTTTAAATGAGTTACTTCCTAAAAATACATGTGTATCACAGTTACCCATTATTGTCTCATAAGATTTTTCGTATACAGCTTCTAATTGGTCAATATTTTGTAAAATAACACTAAATGAGATTCCTCTACTTCTTGATGTTGATATCTTTTTATCAAAGTCAGGTATTTTTCCTATATTTGCAAACTCATCTAATATAAAATATGTTCTTTCTTGAAGTTTACCACCATTTTGATCTGCATAATCATATAATTGTTGTATCATTTGTGAGAAGAATATTGTTAATAAAAAGTCGTATGCTGTATGAGTATCTGATGATATTACATATACCGCAGTTTTTTTGCTTCCTATTTCTTCAAAATTTATAGTATCTGTTGATGTTAATTCAGCTATTTCTTTTGAGTCAAATTTACCAAGTTTTGACTGCAAAGAACTTAATATAGAACCATATGTTTTTTCTGGCGCTATTTCTATTGATTTGTAATACATTCTTGCTGGATGGTCATATGGTAATTGACTCATTAAATCTGAAAGTAAGTTACTTCCACCATTTTTATTTGCTGCCCTTACCAATTCTGCACAACTAGCTAAATTTTGTTCTTCTTCTGGTCTTGTTGCTATTAAATAATATATTAATGCTTTTAGCAACATTTCTGCCATATCATCCCAATATGGGTCTGAACCACTATCAGTTTTTTGTCCTTTTACTATTGTATTTGCAATAACATCAACATCTAATTCTGATGATATATGCATTAACGGATTATATCCATCACTATATTGTGGTCTTACTAAGTTTAGTACTTTAATATCATAACCTTGTTCTTTTAAATATCCAGCTGTTCTATCATAAAGTTCACCTTTGGGGTCAGTAAATACATATGAACCCAAACATTGATAAGCATTTGGTATTGAATATGATGCAGATTTACCAGAACCTGAACCGTCCAACTACCAAAACGTTTACATTTCCACGTTTATCTAGTGGTAAATAATTATCTTCAGCAAGTATAATTCCTTTATTTTTGCTTAATATTTGATATTGTTCTCCTCTTTGACTCCAGTCACTTGAACCATGCTCAATATCTGTATATCTATTTTTTGGTGCTGACTTAGCAAATCCAATAAAAAATATAACTAAATATATAACAGAAAATCCAAGTAATGTTGATATAAAATTATGTGTTGCTCCTTGTGCAAATATTCCACCCAATGTTCCAAATGGATTTGAAATATTAGTTGGAAGTTGCTCTATAAATGTTTCTAGCGATACTTTTCCTAATTCGTTTGTCGCTTGAAACAAACTATATGAAAAAGGCGCAACAAATACTATGACTAATAAAAGCCATAGTATTGCACATATTATAAAACTTTTTTTATTCTTTCTTATTGCTCCCTCTATTTTGTAATTCATTAAAAATCACCTACTATTCTTTAGTATACTACATTGCTCTATCTGCATCCATATCTTTGCTTTTTTCTTTTAAATATTTTGCAAGTTTTGGATTATTTTTTAATTGTTGTTTTCTTGTTTCAAAATCAATAACAGTATCATCTACAGCTTTAATAGTCATATTCTCTGTTAATTCAGTACTTAAAACTTCAATCTTTACACCTTTTTGAGCTGCTTTCATTTCAAATTTATCTTTTTCTATAATGTTACTAAATTCAATTCCATTAACAGAAATTTTATCATTATTTCCTGCTGGAATAGTTTTTACATCCTTTGATTTAATTGCCATTTGGGCTTCTCCTCCTTATTCTTCGTCTCTTATCTCAAATGCAAAATAAGATTTATACGGTTTTAATTTACATTTTCCTTTTACTTCATTTGATTTCTCATCAAAATAAAGTGTTGGTTTTATCTCTTCTGTTGTTTCTGGGTCTATAATTGAAATTGGTCTCTTCAAATTTGGCGTATATTTAAATTCTTTATATTCTGAATCTTCTTCTGAATATAATGTAGTAAATTTAAATGGTGTTGGTTTTTTTGTTATTTTAACCTCATCATTCATCAATATACCTGTATTAATAACAACTCTATCATCACCAAAAGATAAAATTACCAATCTGTTTCCATCCTTAGATGGATTTTCAACATAAAAAGTCTTTTTATTAAAATCTCCTCTTAATTCCTCTGTATGGTCAAGTCTTTCAACAGTATATTTAGGATATTCTTTTAAAAATTCTTTTTCAGTTTTATTAACTTGATATATAACAGTATTTACTCCTTTTGGATCTGTTATACTAAAATGTTTTCCTTGTATATTGTCCATTTCTACACCTCATTTCTATGTACAATCCATAGTTCATCTTTTGTTACATCACTACCTACAATTATAGCCAATTTCAAGGCTCTTGTCAATAGTTTTATTTAATTATGTAAAGTTTTTCTATGTTTGTCCATTCAAAAAATAATAGCAACGCAAAATCAATATATAATTTATGCAACTATTTTTTCTATTTCTTCTTTAA
>CAKOWP010000074.1 GCA_934122385.1 uncultured Clostridia bacterium
AAAAAGTTTATTGTATAATAAAATAGCAAGTCCCATGATAGTGCTTTGTATATTGGAAATATTCTCATATTTATTTTTCTCATTCTTTGTTTTGCTTCTTTTGTTTCTTTTATATCTTTAGTCCCCATAGTTACCTCTCTTTAATTTATTCATATGTGAAAATTATATAATAGATTTTCTGTACTGAATAATTTTGATGTATTCTTAAAAATTATAATTATTTTTCAATTAGTGAAATTAATACAGTATTTAATCCATATCCTTGTTTTTCTACTCTAAAAGAATGAATCAAATCTTTATTACATACACTGCATAATCCACTATCAATGATGTTCTCTGTTTTTAAACCTGCCTTTTCCAATATAATCTTGTTAATTAAAACAGTATCAATATTCCACTTTTCTTTATCTTTTTGTTTTTCCATTATATCAGTATTTTTACTTATATTCAAATCTTTAAACTCTTCTTCAAACAAATCTTTAACATCTTTGTCAACTTCAAAGTGACATTTTCTAATGCTTGGGCAAATACAACAAATAATGTCTTGTGGTTTACAACCTAATTCATTTACCATTTTTTCAACTGTTTTTACAGAAATTCTTTGCAATGTTCCTTTCCATCCAGAATGTGTATTTGCGATTGTTTTTGTTACTGGGTCAAAGAATAAAAGCAATATACAGTCTGCATTTGTAGTTGATAACACTAGATTTTCTTTTTGTGTTATGATTCCATCTGTTCTACTATATTCTTCTAAATTTACATCTGGTAAATTTTTATTTATTTTCTTATTTGCAATTGCAATATTATCTGTATGTTCTTGATTTGTTTTTACTACATTTTTGTAATCAACTTTTATTGCATTACACAAATTTTCATAATCATTCATTGCCTTTTTAAATTCTTGTTCTGGTAATTGTTGTTTGTTTGCTCTTGCTGTTCTAAAATTAACATCTGTTCCTATTGAATATGCATGTGTTATTACATTACTATATTCTAATAATTTTCTAAATTGTAAATATTGTATGCCATCTTTGTTGATGTGCACAATGTTTTCATTACTCAAATCCTTCAAAATATTTTCTCCTTTTACATACTAAAAATTTTTATAACTTTTATAATATATTGTTTTTGGAATACCGCGTAAGCGACCAAACGAACGAATGTGAGTGCGAACTGGAGCAATCTTCATACTAGTATTTTAGATATGAAGATTGCGACACCAAGGTATAAAAAAACAATATATTATAAAATGTCTTAATATTTTTAATTTTATAATTGCAATTATTTTGATTTTTCCTTCATTTTTCTAATTATATCATCTTTTGACTTTTTGTCTATATAATTATAATTATTTCCACAAAGTCTAGTATCAAAACCACAAATAGCCTTATACGAGCAATAATCACAAGGCTTTTGGCCTTTTTTATTATATGGTTTTATACTAATATTTCCAGTCAAAATTTCTTTTGCAATTTGCTTAATAGTTCTATAAATATAATTTTGCAAAATATCAAACTCTTCTTTATTAACACCACTTGTTTTTGCCTCTGATATATCTCCTGCTTTTGTTATTGTTGCCGGTATTAATTTTGAAGCTCCCGATTCTAAGTTTTTGTCATGCATTTTTATTACCTTTATGTCTGCTAGTATCAAACCTTTCATTTTAAAGTTTTTTCTAAGTTCTTCTTCAATTTGTTCATCTGTCATTTTAGGATTTACTCTTATAATTTGCTCTAGTAAGCTGAAATATAGCACTCCAGCAGGTAATAAATCCTCTTCTTTGCACACTGCATCCATATATGTTAATAACTGAATTTGCAACCCCGCATATACTTCATTTAAGTCGATATTTTTTGCTGATGATTTGTAGTCTATAATTCTTAAGTACTTTCCATCTTCTGAATTTGCTGTATCTATTCTGTCTATTTTCCCTATAATTTCAACCTTTTTTCCATCATCTAATTGTATTATAATTGGTTTGTATTTTCCTTTTTTGCCAAATTCAATTTCTGTTCCTTCTATATTAAACTCACTATATACAAGTCCTTCAATTATGTATTTTAGTGCTTTTGCAACTATTCTTTTTAACCTTTTTACTAAAACTTTGTATTTTGGTGTTGCAACAAATGTATATTTTTTGCCCATATCTAGTTTTTCTTCTACAACTTCATCCACTAGGCTTTGCACTTTTTCTTCATCTGTTACTAATTCCGGAAGACTGATGTTTTCATTTTTTACTTTTTTGAAAAATTCGTCTATTGTTTCGTGCATAAATGAACCAGTGTCAAAATTTTGAACTTTCAATTCTTCTTTTTCTTTTAGCCTTAAGCCATATTGCAAATAATATGAAAATGGACATTGTGCAAATTTCTCTAATTTTGATACACTTGCATTTAGCGTGTTTCCATATAATTTTTCTATTGTCTCTTTGTTGATATTCTCTGGAAGATTTGTGTAATCAATTCCTTGCAAATCTTGTTTTACTTTTGAATACCACTCATTTTGATTTTTATAATATTCATAAATTGTATACCAAATATCATCTATTTTATTTCCATTTTTTAGTTCTGATATGTTTTCTAAAAGTTCTTGATATGTCATATTTTTATTTGTAATTTCATAATTTTTGTTAATTACATCACTTTCTTCTTTTAGTTCTGGAAATAATTTTTTAATTTTATTTACCATCATTGATGGCCTTAGTGATTTTCCTTCAGTCTCTGATGATGCATATGATAAATGCAGTTGTTTTTCTGCTGTTGTGAAGGCTTTATAAATATTAAAGTTTTCTTCGTATAGATTTTCTATTGTTCCATTTGCAAGTTCAATTCCATCTTGTTTTAAAATTTCTCTATCTTTGTCTCCGAAAAAACCTTCTGCTTTATTAATGCTTGGAAAACTTCCATCATTTAGTCCTATTATGAAAATAGTGTCTACTTTATGACTTCTTGACCTTTCTACATCACCTACAATTACTTGGTCTTGTGTTCCTGGTATTTTGCCTAATTCACTATTTTTTAGTCCTGTTTTTAATATTTGCATATATTTTGCAATGCTTAATTTTTCATCTCCAAATATTAAAACCATTTCATCAAATATGTCTAAAATTATTTTATAACTTGCAATATATTCATTTGCTAAATCAATTTGCCCTAACTCTTGTAACTCATTTATTTTTGCGTTTATTTTTTCTTCTATTTGTTGCTCTTGCATAAATTCATATACTGCTTTTGTTGTTTCTTTAACAGTTCCAAAATTGCTTTTTAATTTTAATACTGGTTCTATTATTTGTTTTCTTAATCTATTTAAATATTCAATTTCTTCTTTATTATCATCATTTATGCCATATGTAAAATCGTTTTTCCACTTATTATGCTTTATTCCCCATTTTGTACAGTAATTTTCCAACTTAAAAATATCGTCATTTTCTATGTCAGAAAATCCTATTTTTAAGTAATTGAAAACCGCTTCTTTTGAAAAGTTGTTACTAAATATTTCAAATATTGAAAGCAAATATTGAACTATTATGTTTTGGTTCAAATCTCTCTTTTCGTCTATAAATACAGGAATATCATATTGTGCAAAAATACTTCTTATCAAACTTGAATATATATCAATATTTCTTGTAATCACTGAAATATCTTTATATCTTAATTTTTTATCTCTTACAAGTTTGGTAATTTGTTTTGCAACATTTTCAATTTCTGAGTATTGATTTTTAGCCAAAAATAATTTGATATTTTCTACTTTTTTATCATATTTTTTTGCTCTATTATTAAAAATATTTTTCTCTAAATATTTCAACTCTTCTGTTTTAAAACGTGGTGCATTGGCAAGATGTATAGGCTCTTCTAACTTTAGTTTTTCATCTTTTACCATATTCATTATTTTAGAAACCGTAACTTTATTTGGATAAAATATATCTGTGTCTGGCTTTAGGCTTGGTTCTAAACTATCTGTGCATACTGTTATTGTAACCTGTTTTGCAAGTTTAATGAATTTTTTTAGCACTTCATATTCTTGGTATGTAAAACCAGAAAATTCATCTATATAAATAAGGCTATCTTTAACAATGTCAGTATCTTCAATAATATTGCTTAATATTGTTAATAAGTCTGTGTCTTCAATATATTCACCTTGCAACTTTTGCTCAAAATTGCTGTAAATTAAAAACATATCATTCAATTTTGTTTTTAAATATTGGTCATCAGTTTTATCAATTTCTTGTTTTAAATCTTCTGGCAAAACACCATGCTTTTTAAACTCAGTAATTGCAGTCATTGATAAATCAATATTTTCGTCAGATTTACTCAAGAATTTTAGGTTGTTTTTATTTTCATTTAATATTGAATAAATAAGCATGGACTTACCGCATTTTGTTAATTGAGTTTTTGTATTTCCACCTAATTCTTGTAATACCCTGTGTGCCATTCGTGAAATTGTTAGCACTTCTGCATTTATTACGGCTTTTGTGTCAATTGCATCCATCAATTTTTTTTCGGCTGTAAACGAGAATTGCTCTGGTGTTATTATATATATTTTCTTTTCTGTTTTTACAAGTTTTGCTATTTCTTTAAAGCAGTATTCACTTTTACCGCTACCTGATTTTCCATAAATTATTCGTAAACTCAT
>CAKOWP010000075.1 GCA_934122385.1 uncultured Clostridia bacterium
TCTTCTCTTCCTCTTATTTCTCTATTTAATATTTTTACTATATCTAATAATTGATTTACTCTTTCTGTTTTTTCTTCGTTTGATAGTTCTACATCCTCATCTTTTCCTATTTTTTCTAAGTCTATTGTTATTGTGTATGTATAATAACTTAGATGTTGTTCAACATTTGCAAGGTTTGGGAATTGATTTATTCTATCTGCTAATCCTTTGTTATTTAAAAAGTCCATATCACTTTTATAGTCTTCTAATGATATTGCATTACTTAATCTAACTGCTGCACTTCTGATATTTGAGCCATCATTTTTTGCTGTTTTCATATATCCGAAAAGATCCATCTCTTGTGAATCTTGAATTGTAAAATCATCACCAAATTGAATTGTTCCTTTTTCTTTATTTACTACTTGTAAATTCCAATTAAATAATTTATGTCCAAGTCTTACTATGTCATATCTTAATGCTTGTCTAGAAGCATATGTATAAACACTTCCATCTCCTCTTGTTAATTTTTTTAATTCTGATATATTGCCTATTCCCTCCCCATAGTTGAGACTTTCAGCTTTAAACACTAAAGTAATTGATAATCCTTTTTTATTTTTTATATTATCCATTTATTTTTTCCTCCTCTTTTTTCTCATATTTATTAGATATTAATCCTGATAAAAAACTATGTCCTATTGATTCAAAATCTAGCCCTGCTGTTTGCATAGTTTCTATAAAAATTGGCGATATATCTTTTCCCATTGCCATATGTAATCTTATTACAATATCCATGAATTCTTTTTTATTTCTCGCTTTGATACTATTTAACATTTTATATGTATATCCATCTAATTTATTCTCTTCATTATTATGTTTTAATTCTTCACGAATTTGAATTCCTAAATTATATATAACATATAATTTATCATCATTTTTCTTTATATCTTCCACTTCTTTTCCCTCCTTTTTTAAGGTGTTTAATATCATTCTTATTTGTGTTGCTAAAAATGAATTATAACCATTTTTCTTTTCGCCCTTTGACTCATCTTTTGACATTTCAGCTCTTAGTCTATCATTAATTACGTATTTTATATCTTTATTTTTCATTATATAATCAACTATCTGTAGCCTATATCTGTAATCCCATATTAGTGATAATGTTTTTTTAGAATATTTTGTAAAAAATATTGACATATATCTTTTTATATTAAAATATTCAATTCTGCTATATACTCCATATTCTGCTTCAATTTCTACAACAAATATGTTTTCTAATTGCCACATACTTACTTGTTTATCTTGTTCTACAATATCTAATATTAATTCTGAATATGGATTTTCATTTTTATTTTCATATCTTGATTTGTTTCCAAAGTTAATGTTCGTTTTATAAAGTCTTTCTATTCCTGTATCATAATTTACAAAACTTAATAATTGCTTTTCTCTATATTCTCCATTTTCTTTTACTGTTTTTGTTATTGTCGTCATTCCTGCGGGTATACAGAATAGAATTAATTTGCATACATCACATATTGGCATTTTTACATTTTGGTTCCAAAAGAAATTTCTAGCATTATCACTACTTATAGCAAGTGGCACAAAATTTCCTTCTGAATAGTTTGTTGTTAATCCTATTTCATTTTCACACAGAGAACATCTTTTTATTACTTTTTCTTTTAAATATTTTTGTATGTCTTCTATTGTTTTTGATTTATCAATATAGTCTTTTTTTATTTTTAAATAAATTTTTTCAATATCTTGTGTTATATTACTTTCTGTTGAATTTTCTATATATTCTTTTATTTGTTCAATGTTGTATTTATTTTGCATAATATCATTAATAAAGCCTGTTTCTACAATGTTGCTAATATAGTCTTTGTACATTACTTCTGCTTGTTCTTCATAAGATAATGCTGTTTTCACAACATTTAAAAAGCTGGGTTGGCCGTAATACGTATTGCTTAATATACTTTTAAATAAATTTAATGTTAATCTTTTATTTATATTATCTTTTTTAATATTTGAAATTAATTTTTCTTTTATTTCTATAATTTCTTGTTTTGCAATTGATTTGTCAATTTGGTCATATTGCGCCTTCATTTCTTCATATGTATTTTCATCAATTTTTTTAATTTTATCTAATTGTTTTTTTATTGCTTTTTTAATATATTTTTTATTTGATTTTATTTTTTCTTTTCGTTCTTTTTCCTTATCTTTATTTTCCAAAATCACTTCTATATTATTCTCTAAATAATCAAATGAATTTTTAGTCCTATTTTCTACATTTTCTGCAACATTATATTTTTTGAAAAAATAATTAAAATAATATTTATGAAATTTTCTTAAGTCTTCTGTATCAAATTCTATATAATTATTTTTTACACTTGCAAATTCATCTTCACTATCTTTAAGAATTCTTAAAAAGCCCACAATACCCGCATTATAAAACCAATCGTTTAAATATACTTTTATTTTCAATTTTACACCTCTTTTTAAACAATTTGAAACATTCCGAATCCGGGCTGAATGCTTACTTCCCATCCCAGATTTATATAAATAATTTAAAAGTTCTATTTCTCCTTCTAATTCAAAAATTCCTGTTGAACATTCTATTTGTTTTTCGTAAAATTTTATAATTACTTTTTTTGCTTTGATTGGAGTAATTTTTAGTGTGTCTACTAATTCTATTGGAATATTTGTTATTTTTAATTGTTCTTTAATATTTATTTTTAATGTTTCTTCAAATTTTTCATTTTCAAAAGAGTAATAATAATCTTTGTTCTCTTCTCTTTTACGTGCACATAATGGGGATTGAAATTTTATAATTATTTTATTTTCTTTAATTTCCTTTTCTGGTATAAGCACAATATTTTGCAATTTCCATGAATTTTGATTAATTGAAAATTTTTTATTTTTTTGATGATTAAATGCATTATATATTATTATGGCTGTTTCATAATTTTCTATTGTCATATTCATTTCAAACTGTTTATTTTCTACTAATATTTCATTTGCATTTATTTGTGGGTGCCTAAAGAAAATAGAAAAAGCATAAGTTTTTATAATATTATCTTTCTGGTTATAGTATTTCTTGAATTCATTTTCACTATATTCAGATAATGATAATTTTATAAAACTGATTATGCTTCTTCTATAATCTATTGGCATTTTTTCATTTTCTAATGTAAAATATAATTTTATTCTCATATTTTTCACCTCCTTGTATACAAATTTATTTAACTAAATTTTGTAAACTTTTGAGCTACGTCAGATGTAAATTATTGTAATATTAACATTCGACAAATTTCATCTTATTTATATCATATTTTACATTTTTTTACAAGTGTTTCGTATATTTAATTAGACCATTTATTAATTACTTCTTTTTTCATTTCAGTCAAACTATTTTTCTATATTATATTCCCACAAATTTAAATGACCTTTTGCCTCTATTGGCTCATCAAAGGCTTGTACATTGCCCTCTTGCCAACCGTAATTTTCTTTAAAAGAACTTTTAGTGTATATTTCTCTATTTTCTTTTTTATCTCCTCTGCTTTATTTTTATACTAATATAAAAAATTTCTTACTTAAATTATTTTCTATAAATAGAAATGAAAATAAAACTGTATTTGGTGTTATGAAAATATTCAAAAAATTTGTTATTCTTGTGATTATTCTTAAATTACTCTGAATGCTTATTCAATTATGTTTTTACTTATTAATTAATTTTATTTTTCTGCCTTCGGTTTATGAGCGAGGTTTGACCGTTTTTTGTCGTTTTGTGAAAATTAGAGTTTTTGTTGGTATTTCAGTATTTACGAAAGTTTTGGCTTGCAGAACATTTGTGCATTTTATGACATTTTTCGAGAAGATTTTACCCAATTGCTTAGGCTGTTAAAACTTGTTTGTTACAGCCTAAGTATGCAAAATTCTTGTAAAAAATTTTGTATTCCTTAGTTTGTACGTTTGTTCTTAGAATTTTGGCTCTTGTAGGTACTTTTTGAAAATGAAAAATTTTAATTTTTGGAGGTTTTAGGCACACTTACTAAAGAAGATAGAAAACATTATATTTGTTTTGATGAGATAGTTGAAAACATTTTAAAGAATGTCCCTAAACAGAGCCAAAAGTATGTAAAGAATCAATTGGATAGACTTGATAAGAATTTTATGGATTATATTTGTTATTGGGATGAGAAGTATTATAGGAATGGTTTTTGTGATGGGGTTGAATTGATTGTTGGTTGTATTGATAAATAGTTAAAATTAACCCAAAGTTTTTCGAGAATTTGAAAAAACTTTGGATTTTTAAACACTTTTTTAAAATTTATGAAAAAGTTTTAAATAGTATTTCTAATAAAAATAGAATCTTTATAAAATAGCAACTTGAGTTGATTAATATCATTTTATTGTTTCATTTTCAATATATATAGTAATGCATATGCTCTATTATATAAGTATTCTATAAATATTGAATCTGTAATTGCTTCACGCTTTTCCTTTGCCTTATTCAAATACTCATTATGTCTTATATCAAAATATTCATTCGATATTTTCATTAATTCATTAATTTCATTTTTAATAACAGCATACACTTTTCCATCCACATTA
>CAKOWP010000076.1 GCA_934122385.1 uncultured Clostridia bacterium
AAAGCAATAAGATTAGTTGTTATATGTGCACTTTTAAGAATATTTTCAATAACATTCTGCCATAATCAATACAGAAAAATTGTAATTAAGACAGGAGAGGAAATATCAGCAACTATACAAAAAAAGATATATTCAAAAGTACTTAATTTATCAATGACATCATTTGAAAATATGAAATCAGGAAAAATATTTACAACAATAAAAGCAGCAGATAGCGGAATGATGAGCACAATAAGCCAATTATTACAGGAAAGTGCATATGTGGCAACATCTGTTGTAATGCTATTTGTAATATATTTTATAGATTGGAAAATAGGGTTAGGGGTAACAGCAATATCAGCAATAAGTCTTCTTTTATTTAAAATACAATTAGATAAATCAAAAAAATATCTAAAATCAGAGTTTGATTATGCAGATAATTATTCAACTTTAGTAAACGAAACAACCAGAGGATTTAAAGAAATAAAAGCACTGGATTTAAAAGAAAAATGCTTTAATATTTTTGGAAAAGATATTGATAATTTAAAAGATACAAGAATAACAAGAAGACTATTAGGAAAAACAGTAAATACCTCAAAATGGACAATAAGAATTATTGGAGATGCTATTATTTTACTATATATAATAGAGCAATTGAGAATTTCAGCAATGGACATAGAAACTGCAATGATGATAATTACATATATGACAAACATAGTAGATGATGTATTTCATAGAATAATTGAACATGACTTTGGAATTTCAGAATTCACAGCAAATATGAGAAGAGTAAAATCTTTATTAGAAGATGAAGAACTAGAAAAAGATAAATTTGGTACAAAAGAATATAAGAATATAAAAGGAAACATTGAATTAAAAAATGTTACATTTGCATATTCTAAAGATAAAATATTAAACGATATTTCATTTGAAATAAAGGCTAAAAAGAAAAATGCCCTAGTTGGACTTAGTGGAAGTGGAAAATCTACAATATTCAAATTATTATTAAAGCAATATGACAATTATGATGGACAAATATTAATTGACGGACATGATATTAGAGATTTTTCAGAGAAAAGTTTACGAAACGCAATTTCTGTTGTTAATCAAGAGCCAATGCTATTTAATATGAGTATAAAAGAAAATTTATTAATGGTAAAACCAGATGCAACAGATGAACAAATACAACAAGCTTGTAAACTTGCAAGTATTCATGATTTTATTGAAACTCTACCACATAAATATGACGAAATCATGTTAGAAAATAATAATAATATATCTGTTGGTCAAAAGCAAAGAATTGCAATTGCTAGATCAATATTAAAAGATACTCCTATTATTTTATTTGATGAGGTTACAAGTGCATTAGATAAGGAGAGTAAGAAAAATATTGAAGAGACAATAAATAAAATTGCAAAGGTTAAAACAGTTGTTGTAATAGCCCATACTTTAGATAGTATTGATAATTTTGATAATATTATTTGCTTAAGAGATGGCGTTATTGTTGAAGAGGGTAGTCATAATGATTTAATAAATGAAAAAGGTATGTATTATAATTTACTTAATATATAGAACGAAAAGAGCAGACTTTGAAATTAATTCTTTAAAGCCTACTCTTTATTGGGTTATCACGTTTTTCTAATGACTTTTTAAAAGAACTTACACATTTTCCTAAGGACTTTTGATATAACTCACACATTTTCCTAACGACTTTTTTGAATAAAAAGTACTTTTAATTTCTAAATTTATATGATAGAATATCAAAAAAACAGAATTACAAGCACTAAACCCAGAAAATTTAATATAATACAAGGAGAAAACAAATGATATACGAATTTGAAGTACCAGGAAAAGTAATAGGAAAAGGAAGACCCAGGCTGAACTCATATACAGGAGTAGTTTACACACCAACAAGAACAAAAGACTATGAATCATTAGTAGAACAATATTTTTTACTAAAATATCCTCGATTTAAAGCATTAGAAGGAAGAATAAAAGTAAATATAATAGCATATTTTTCAATACCGAAAACAACTAAAAAATCAGACATAAACGAAATGCTAGAAAACAATATAAGTCCTACTAAAAAACCAGATATAGACAACATTGTAAAATCAATTTTAGACAGCATGAACAAATTTGCTTTTAAAGATGATAATCAAATTACAAAATTAGAAGTAGAAAAGAAATATGCTCTAGAAGATAAAGTATATGTAAAAATAGAAGAATACTAAAATGTCGCTTTTGGGACGGTTCTGTTTGAGACATCGGTTCCAAAAGCGACATTTTTTTGATGAAGGAGAAAATATATATGAAAGAGCTACCTTATAATAGAAATATTGTCATTGAATATGCTAGAAAGTGGGCATATGGAAGAAACCCACAATACTACAATTTTGATAATGTAGGAGGAGACTGCACAAGTTTTGTGTCACAATGCATATATGCAGGCTCCAAAGTAATGAACTATTCAAAACAAAATGGATGGTATTACATTAACGGAAACAACAAATCACCATCATGGAGTGGTGTGGAATTCTTACACAATTTTTTGACTCAAAATAAATCAGTAGGTCCATACGGAAATGAAGTAAGCCAAGATAAAATAGAACTAGGAGACATAGCACAGCTTTCATTTGATGGAGATAAATTCTCTCATAGTTTAGTCATAGTAAAAATAGATGATAAAACAGATCTAAATCAAGTATTTATTAGTTCACATACATTTGATTCATTTAATAAAAGAATATTAGAATATAGTTATGAAAAAATAAGATTCATACACATAAAAGGAATCAGAAAAAACTAAAACGACATAAAAGACAAACAATATGTATAGACATTATATAGAAAGGGGATGTTGTATGAGAATTATTAGTATAAGAAAGAAAACGATATTTAAAGTAAGCAGTGCAATATTGTTTGTTATGGTAATATGTATATTTACGCAGTCATTTGGAATGCAGCATTACTACAAAGTTGATTTTTCAACAGGATTAGTAACAGCAACAACTCTAAACGTTAGAAGTGGCCCAGGCATAAACTACAATATAGTAGCAACAGTCAAGAAAAATGAATATATAAGAGTATTTGCAGGCGTTGGAGATTGGTATATTGTTCAAGTTGAAGGTGATTATGTAGGAGCTGTTAGCAAAAAATATGTAAAAGCAATTTATCCAAATTCTAGCGGAGGAACAACATCAGGAAGCACAAGTTCAGGAAGCACATCAAATACAAGTACAATGAGTAGTGACGAAAAGGAAGTGTTTGACTTAATAAACAAACAAAGAACTAATAATGGATTAACTGTATTAAAAATGGATTCTGAAGTTTTAAATGTTGCAAGAATCAAAGCAAAAGATATGGTAGACAATAATTACTTCTCGCATAATTCACCGACTTATGGTTCTCCATTTGATATGCTAAAAAGTTTTAAAGTATCATATAAAACTGCCGGAGAAAATATTGCAGGAAATTCAAGTAATAGTGCAGCAGTTACAGCATGGATGAATTCATCAGGACATAAAGCAAACATCTTAAATTCTTCTTTTAACTACACAGGTATAGGAGTTGTTAAAAGTAACAAATATGGGAAAGTGTATGTACAAATTTTCATAGGAAAATAATAAAAGTCCCATTTGGAACCGATGTCTCAAACAGAACCGTCCCCAAAGAGACATCATACAATATAATAGGTGATGTTAATGAAGAATGTAGTAAAAAGTCTATACGAAGATGCAAAAAATATAAAAGAAAAAGATCCAGCTTGTAGAAATGTATTGGAAGCAATAATATTGTATCCAGGTTTTCATGCCATATTTTTCCATAGAATAGCACATTTTTTATATAACAAGAGGTTATATTTTTTAGCAAGACTGATATCTCAAATTGCAAGGCATATCACAGGAATAGAAATACATCCAGGTGCAAAAATTGGAAAAAGGCTTTTAATTGATCACGGAATGGGGGTCGTAATTGGAGAAACAGTAACAATAGGAAATGACTGCACAATATATCATAATACTACACTTGGAGGAACTGGGAAGGATAAATATAAAAGACACCCAGATATCGGAAATAATGTAATGGTAGGTTCAGGAGCAAAAGTTTTGGGTCCAATAAAAATTGGAAATAACGTAAAAATTGGTGCGAATAGCGTAGTATTAAAAAATGTACCAGATAATGTAACCGTTGTTCGGCGTTCCGCGGTTTTGTTGTAAAAAAGAATAAAAGCTGATATTAATATTATAGGAGAAACTATCAATATACTCAAAATATATTGATAGTTTTTTTGCGCTTAAAACTGACCGTTCAGAATAATGGAGAAAAAACAAAAAATGATATAAAATTTGGAAAAAGAAAAATAAAAAAATTCTTAAGGCAAATCAATATTGTAAAAAGGAATTATACAAAAAATGAGAATAAAAAAATTTGAAACAATAAGTTCAACACACACATATTTAAAAGAAAACAATAGCAAATACACAGAAAACACAGCAATTTTAGCAGAAGAACAAACAGGAGGAATAGGAA
>CAKOWP010000077.1 GCA_934122385.1 uncultured Clostridia bacterium
TCTAGTTCTTTTTCTTCAAATATATTCTTTATATGTAAACTTATGTTTTGTTTCGTAGTATCAAATAATTCAGCCATTGAGTTTTGAGTAAGCCATACATTTTCATCTTCTAATCTTACTTCAATATCAACTTGTCCATCATCTGTTGTATACATTATAAAATTATTTTGTTCATTTAATTTATTATCCATTATGCATAACTCCCTTCAAAGTTTATTTTCTATCTGATTACCATTTAAATATCTATCATAATTTTACGCAAAACACTTGTTTTTGTCAATAGTTAAAAATAAATTTCAAAGTTTTTTTAGAACTCTGAAATTTAAACAATTGTATTGATTAAACAATTTTAATTTTTTATACAAAAAGTAGCATACAATGGTATTGATTTAATATCATTTGTTTAACCTCTATTGGAATGATTCTATCATCATTGTATATAATAAAATCAACTTCTGCAGCATTTCAAGATTTTTAATACATTAACATTTCTTCACGTTTTTCATAGATGTTTTTTGAAAAATTTCACGTTTTTCATAGATGTTTTTTGAAAATTTTCACGTTTTTCATACGTGTTTTCAGTAAAATCTTCACGTTTTTTATAGATAGCTCTATGAAAAATTTCACGTTTTTTATATTTTTATTGTTTTCTATAAATAAAAATTTAAAAATTACAAAACAAAAAAACTAATATTACTGTTTTTACAATAATACTAGTTTTTATTAATTTTAAATTATTTTACATCTCTTAATCCATTATATCTGAAATATGCAAATGTTCCCATTCCTGCTAAAGCTAATATACTTATTATTAATCCTATTCCAGCTCCTGTATATGGTAAACTTCCTTTTGCAGTTGTTGGATCTTGATTTTCTTCTGGATCTTTTTTTCCTTCTGTTTTTTTATTGTCACCATCATCTGAATTTTGTTTATCATTTGGTGATTGATTATTGTTTGAATCTGGTGTCTCTGGATTAGTTATTGTACCATTTGCATATATAACTCTTGAAAAATATGGTACTACTACTTTAGGACAAGATAATACTGCCTTATTACCTGCTAAATCTGTTATATCCCCGCCTGTTAAATCTACAGTACTCATAATTCCTAAATCTGAACTTTTTATAGTATATACATATTTTATACTAGATCCCGAAATTGCTCCATCTTTTATTTCAATGTTTTGACCATCACCAAATTTTATTATTAATGTTGGTATTGTTCCTTTTATTTCCTCATTAAATTTAACATTTATTGTTAATTTTGCATTTGCAGGAACAACGTATTGATCATTATTACTATATTTGCTAACACTAGAATATGGCACTTCTATTGCTGTTACTGTTGGTGCTGTTACATCTGTTCCAGAAGTTTGTTTATTCCAATTTGATATATAATCAAATTTTATACTATTGTCTTCTGCATATTTTTTTGCAACTGAACCATCATTACCATATATAGTAAGATTATCACATCCACTAAATGCATTTTTGTCAATACTAACAACAGAATCTGGTATTTTAATCTTTTTCAAGTTTGTACATCCTTCAAATGCGCCCCAGACATTAGTTGCTATCGAAGTAATAGAATATGGTAATATAACACTTGTTAAACCAGAACAGTTTCTAAAAGTACTGGCATTAATTTTAGTTAAATTTTCAGAAAAAGTTATTTCTTTTAATCCGCTACATCCTCTAAAAACCCCATCTCCTAATGTTGTTAAGCTATCTGGAAGTACAATTTTTGTTAATCCAGAGCAATCTTCAAATGCATAATTATCAATCATAGAAATATTCTTTGAAAACGTAACATTTGTTAAACCAACACAACCATTAAAAGCATAATACTCTATCTTAGTTACACTATCTGGAATTATTACACTTTTTAATCCTGTACAGCCGTTAAATGCATACTCTCCAATTTCTATTATAGTATTTGGAATTTCCACCCCTGTTAAACCAGTACAATCTTTAAATACACCATCAGTCTTATAGCTCCCATTATAATCCACTCCTCCATTTAAGGATATAACAGTCTTTCCATTTATTGTTGATGGTATTTTTACTGTTCCACTTACAATTGAAGTATTACAATTTAAATTAATTATATTTCCACTACTATCTAATTCATAACACCAATCTATATTTTGTGCCGTATCTTTCCATGTTTCAGAAGTTGCTTTTACAACATTAGGAACCATAAAAATTACAGCCACTGCCAATAATGCCAAAATTAAATATTTAGTCTTTTTCATAAGTTTCCCTTCTTTCGTTATTCATCTATTTTTTTACCGAATATTGATTTTGCAATATTTCCAACAACAGGTAATTCTGGATCTTCTTCATTATTTGCCTTAACAATTCCTATAATAATTAAAACCATATAAAGTCCATAAGTTAATGTTGAAGAAAATGGTATTTTTACAGGAATAAATTTTAAGACTGCAACAATAATCATGTATCCAATTCCTATAACAATTGCTTGAGCGGCATGAATTTTTGTGTTTCTTGTATTATCTTTCATTCCAAATAACACAATTAAACCACCTATCCATGTAAAAATATATGCTAAAATTGCTTTACCCTTTTCTGTCATTTTTAAACACCTCCTCTTTAAAAATAAATTTATACCAACTATATAAATACATCCATACCGTTAATGGAAATACAATTACTACATTATGATTTAACCTATATGCTGTTTCAAAATCAAAATGCAATATTGATAAAAATGCTCTTGTCATTCCACAATTCCAACACGGTCTTTTTAATACAAATTTTATTAGACAAATATTATTTAATAATTCAAAGTCTCTTGGAATATTATATAGTAATATTAATAACAATAAATTTAAAATTACAAATATTAATATTTTAGTTGTTCTTGATAGCATATCCATCTTTATCTGAAAAACTTCCTGTTACAATCATAATTAAGTCAATTAAACTCCAAATTCCACATCCACCTAATGTTATTAATTGTAATATTCCTGTTCCAGTCTTTCCTACATAAAATCTATGAATTCCTAATCCTCCTAAAAACAAACATAATAATAATGTTGTTAACCAATCTTTATCACTTTTCATAACCAATTCCTCCTTTAATTTTTAAAATCCTAATACATTTCCTTTTTCGATTCTATACTTATCAAGATAAATTTCATTTTCTTGAACACTACATATTAAATATACATTATATTCATCTTTTCCATCTGTATATACCGCCACCACATTTAATTTAGAATTAGAATATGATGTTATATTAATTCTTCTAAAATCCATCATTTTCATTTTATCTAATTTAGCATCTGTCTGCATTTTTTCACAAACATTTTGACTAAATTGTTCCACTGAAGTTCTACTAAAAATTTGAATTGTATATTGTTTTAACAATTCTTTTAGAGACTTCTCTGTAAAATTAGGATAATCTATTAAAAATCTTTGTATATACTTTTGTTCAAAAGAACCTGTAATTCCCGCTGATATATCTGATGAACTTATTCCTGAATTTTTTAAAATGTGTTGCTTTGCTCTATATTTTAAATCACCTATTTTTACATTTATAAAAATAAATAATGCTATAACTGCAACAATAATTAAAAATATTAATACGCTCATTATTACACCCCCTTTTCTTTTGATTTACACTACATAATTGTCACATTATATTCACAATATACCATTACTGTCGAAAATTGTAAATACTTTTTTAATAGTTTTCTTATATTTTTTCTAAGTACGCTATTATATTTTTAAAAGTATAATTAGAAAAATTATAAGAAATCATTATATTTTATCATAGTTTTCTATTAAAAATCACAAGATTACTTTGTTTACTTTTTGTTCATTTAACCTATAATTAAAATAATTGGAGGTGCACTTATTGGAAAAAAACGAAGAAGAAAAAAGAAGAATAGAAATTGCTAAAGACCTTGGCAAAAATATACTTAAATTTAGAAAAGAAAAAGGATACACCAGAGAAGAATTGGCAGAAAAAAGTAACCTTTCTGCAAACTACATATATGGTTTAGAAATAGGTACTTACCTACCTGGTTGCATAGCATTAATCGATTTGTCTAATGCTCTTGATATAACCATTTCTCAATTATTGGCTAAGTATTTAAATAATGATAGAAAAGATACTATAGATAAAATTTCAACACAGATTACAAAATTGTCTGATAGAGATTTAGAATTAATTATTAATATTATTGATTTTTTAGAAAGCAAAAACATATAGTACCTGATGTGTAGCATTTTACTTATTAGTAATTTTTATAATATTACATATAAATAATAAAAGCCAACAGATATTGCATATTATACAATATCTGTTGACTTTTATTATTTTATTTATTCATCTTCACCTTTTAATCTTTCTGCTCTATCTGCAGCAATTAGATTATCAACCATTTCATCAATATCACCATTCAAGAAATTTTCCATTTGATAAATACTCATACCAATTCTATGGTCTG
>CAKOWP010000078.1 GCA_934122385.1 uncultured Clostridia bacterium
GGTTGGCTGTGTCCACTTTTAAAAATATAAAATAAAAAATAATTTTTTTCGTGTCTACTATCTTGACATAGTACAATCTAATACATGTTTGCTATATTGACATAGTACAATATGACACATATTCCTATGAAAAATGTGTAAAAAAATAGAATATTCCTATTAAAAAGGTGTAAAATGATAAAAATATTCATACAAAAAATGTGTAAAACTATTGACTAATTACAAAAAAAATAATATTATTTATATAGGTGATGTAATATGGAAAGAAAATTTTATAATACTTTATTAGATTGGAAGAAAAATAGTATAAAAACTCCACTTATGATAGTTGGGGCAAGACAAATAGGAAAAACTTATATAATAAATGAATTTTGTAAAAAAGAATTTAAAGATTATATATATATAAATTTAATGGAAAAACAGAGTATAGTAAATATTTTTGAGGAAAAAAGTGATTTTGAAACTAAAGTAAAAAAACTAGAGTTGGAGTTAAATAGAAAAATAGACGGAGAAGACACTATTATATTTTTTGATGAAATACAAGAATCAGAAACTTTAATAAGTTGTTTAAAAGCATTTTGTGAAAGTGAAAGAAATTACAAAATAGTATGTGCCGGAAGTTTATTAGGGGTTAAAATACATCGTTTTCATTCATCATTTCCTGTTGGAAAAGTAAGAATAGAGTTTATGTATCCAATGGATTTTGAGGAATTTTTATTAGCATTAGGAAAAAATATGTGGATAGACGAAATAAAAAGATGCTACAATAATTTAGAAGAAATAAGTATACATGAAAAATTATTAGATTTATATAGAACCTATTTATGCATCGGTGGTATGCCGGAGGCAATAAAAAATTATATTGACATAAAAGAAGAAATTTTAGTATGGAATAAGAAAATAGTTCAGAATATTATAATGTCATATTTGGCAGATATGAATAAATATACATTAAACAATACAGAATCGGTAAAAATAGAAAAAGTATATAAAAGTATTCCAACAATTTTATCAAAAGAAAATAGAAAATTTCAATACAAGGATATTGAAAAAGGAGCAAAAAAACGTGAATTTGAAAGTTCAATTGATTGGCTTAAAGCAAGCAACTTAGTATATCAATGTACATTAATAAGTAAAATACAACCACCATTAAAAGCATTTGAACAATTGGATTATTTTAAATTATATCTAAATGATGTTGGACTTTTGACTTCATTATTGGAAATGAATTTTTCAGATATTTTATTAGATACTGAATATATGTTTAAAGGTGCAATTGCAGAAAATTATATTGCACAAACATTTAGAGCTAATAATATTCCGTTGTATTATTGGAAGTCAAACAATAGCGCAGAAATAGATTTTTTATTGTATAATGATGATGGAATAATTCCAGTTGAGGTAAAGGCTAATAATAATACAAAATCAAAAAGTTTAAAATTATATATGGAAAAATACAATCCTAAGTATTCAATAAGAATATCTACTAAAAATTTTGGATATACAAATAATATAAAATCAATACCATTATATGCTGCATTTTTAATTAAATAGAATATTAATAAAGATACTTGACTTTATGCCAATTTCAAGTATTATATAAAAACATGATTATAAATATCAGAGGAGAAGATACAAATGAATTATAATAAAATAGTAATATTTGATTGGAGTGGAATAATAGAAAGTCACAGAAAAGGTGAATATAATATAGATACAGCAATAGAAAATTTAATAAAACAATTTAATCCAACAGAAAGCAAAAACATTGTAGAAAGATATTATAGTAGATCTGTTCAATTTGGAGTAAATGATATAAGAGATATAAAAGAAAATAAATGGTTTGAACAAATAAAAGAAGAGTTCAGTTTAAAATGTACTGCACAAGAATTTTATGATTATTACATAAAAGAATTTGATAATATTGAATATTACAAAGATGTTGTAGAATATGCACATAGTTTAAAAGAAAAATGCCAAATAGGAATTTTATCAAATTTAGGGTATCTAGATAAACAAAGATTAGACAAACAAGTTGAACTTAAAAAATTTGATTATGTATGGCTTTCTTTTGAATTAAAATGTAGAAAACCAGATGAAAAAATATATAAAATTGTAGAAAAAGACTGTAAAATAAAACCAGAAAATATATTATTTATAGATGACAGCAAAGAAAATATAGAAACTGCTAAGCAATTAGGATGGAACACTTGTAATGCTTATGGATATGAATTAGATAAGATAAAAGAAAAAGTTAAGGAATTTTTAAATAACTAAAGAACCCCTTCACTATCTAAAAAAGATGGAATAACAAAAGAAAAAATGGCAGAAATAATCATCACAGCACAATTACCAGAATAAGAAAGAACAAAAATTGATATTATTAACATTTGTGCTTAATTTTATTATAATTGATAATTATCTGCTTTTATGATATAAATACTATAAAATTAATGTAGAAAGGAGAGCATGTTTGTTTTAAGTTTCAAATATAGCATGCAAGTAAAAATGAATAAAGAAAACAAATCAAAAAAAGTAATAAAAATTATCGCAATAATATTAGTAGTATTAATAATTTTAGGAATAGCATTAACAGAAGGGATAGGAAACTACTTTGTAAATTATGCAATAGCAAGAAGCGGAGCAGGAGGAGACAGAAAAGTAAGCGAAGAAACAAAAATAGAAATACAAGGAGAAGACGAGCAAATAATAGAAAACAACAGAAAGACAGCAAAAGAAAGTGCACAAAAATGGAGCGAAGGAGCAATACAAAAGACGGTCGAAGTAAAGGCAAAAGATGGCATAACATTAAAAGGAACAGAGTATTTACAAGACCAACAAACAAATAAATGGGCAATAATATTACATGGATACAGAGCAAGTACAGAAAGTGTATTGCCAATAGGAGAACAATTCTCAAAAAAAGGATATAATGTATTAATCCCAAGTATGCGAGCATGTGGAGAAAGTGACGGAGAATACTTAGGAATGGGATGGTTAGAAAAAGACGATTTACAGAATTGGATTAATTTAATTATAGAAGAAAATAAAAATGCAACAATTATATTACATGGTTCTTCAATGGGTGCTGCAACAGTATTAATGGCTTCCGGAGATGAACTACCTTCAAATGTAAAATACATAATTGCAGATAGTGGATACACATCAGTTTGGGATATATTTGCATCAGAAGCAAAAGCAAGATTTAATTTACCAGAATTTCCAGTATTGAACATGTTTGAAATAGTAGCAAAAAGAAAAGCAAAATATGACATAAAAGAAGCATCAGCACTAGAACAAGTAAAAAAGAGCAAAACACCAATATTATTTATCCATGGAAGCAATGATGATTTTGTGCCAGAATACATGTGCGAAAGATTATTTGATGCAGCAAGTTGCAAAAAAGAAAAATTAATTATAAGTGGAGCTGGTCATACTGACGGAAAATATAGAGAACCAGAAACATATTATAATAAAATATTTGAATGGGTGAATTTAGAATATGATATGTAAAGATAACAAAAACAGATGTAAATGGTGCAATCCACAAAACGAATTATACATAAAATATCATGACGAAGAATGGGGACAACCATCATATGAAGACAAATATTTATTTGAAATGCTTATACTAGAATCATTTCAAGCAGGGTTATCATGGGAATGTGTATTAAATAAAAGAGAGTCATTTAGAAAAGCATTTGATAATTTTGATATAGATAAAATAATTAACTATGATGAAAGAAAAATTAAAGAGTTATTAGAAAATTCTAACATAATTAGAAATAAACTAAAAATAAATGCGACAATAAATAATAGTAAGATATTTAAAGAGATACAAAAAGAATATAAAACTTTTTCTGATTATATATGGCATTTTACAGAAAATAAAATTGTATATGAAACAGATAAAACAAGTTCAGAATTATCAGATGCAATTTCAAAAGACTTAAAAAAGCGTGGAATGAAATTTGTGGGAACAACAATTATTTACTCTTATTTGCAAGCAATTGGAGTGATATATTCACACGAAGATAATTGTTATTTGTTTAAAAGATAGATAAATGTAACAAATAAAACAATAATATCTTAAGTAAAAATACCCGGTTCGAAAAATTAAAGAAAATAAGTAAAAACACTACACAAAAAAAATAAAATGTGATAAAATAAAAAAGATTTATAAAAAATGGAAAATATTAAATAAATAAAAACAAAATAAAGGAGGAATTAAAATGTCAGGACATAGCAAATGGCACAACATACAAGCAAAGAAAGGAAA
>CAKOWP010000079.1 GCA_934122385.1 uncultured Clostridia bacterium
CTCAAATACATAAAAAGCACCTATTTTTGAGGATTTAAAATAAATTCTGTCTGGCTCTTTTTTATATACAGAAGGATTTTTCATATTTATTTCTCCATTAAAATTTATTTACTTAAATTACCTTATCCTTTTTATATTACATCTGCTTTTTTAGGCATAACTATTGCGGCTACAATATATGCAAGTATTCCACTACCTGCACAAGCAGTAAATAAAACCCATGCTAGTCTAACTATTGTTGGATCAATGTCAAAATATTCTGCAATTCCTCCACATACTCCATCTAATTTTTTTCCTTCTTCTATTTTATATAATCTTTTTTTCATACTTTTTCTCCTTAATTATTTATTTTACATTTATGTCAAATTTATATTTTTAACTAGTTCTCTTTATTGGCTAATTTTCTTTTTATAACTTCCATTCCTAAGATTACTAGCCCACCAATTATAAAGTAAACAATGCTAAATGTACTAAATGATAATGGTGCTATAAATACATAAATTAATAATCCAATGTTTGGACTTGTTATGTCTATGTTTGCTCCACTTCCTGTTTGTGGGTTAAAATATGTTATTGCAGATACTATAACTATTCCGATAAGTGTGAATATTAAATTTTTGTATTTTCCTTTTACATTTTCTTTTTCTTCTTTTATTATCAATGGTATGGCAAATAAAATGAATCCAATAAATAGTGAACTTACTTGATATATGTGTGTTTCAAATAAATTTGATAATATAAGTGATGCTATTGCCATTCCAATAACCCATCCAATTCCTAGTTTTACTAAAAATTTAATTGCTTCTTTTTTGTCTCCTTTTCTGCTTATTAATGTGTTTAGCGAGTTTATGAATTTATCATAAAATCCTAATACAAAAGCGACTGTTCCTCCTGATACTCCTGGTACACTGTCTGCTAGTGCCATTGAAAATCCTTGCATTGCATTCTTTAAAAATTCTTTCATTTTTGACTCCTTCCTTGCTCAAAATGCATATCTGATTGAAAATTTGTTTTTTTCAATTTTGATGCTTTTTATGTTGATATTCTTCTTCTTGTTGTTTAATTTTTGATTAAAGAAAGGTTAAAATTTGGTTAAAAAATAAACTACCAATGAAATTATCATTGATAGTTTATTTTTCGACAAACAGTTATATTTTACTTACATCGATTCCTAATTTTTTGTAGTTTTCATTAATTTTGGTCATATCTCTATATCTTCCTTTTGTTATTTCACATCTATATGATTCTTTTTCTATATTTTTATCTTCGTCTTTTAACTCCTTTTCTATATCGTAGGGAACTCTTACAAACTGAAATGAAATCTCTGAGTTATATTCTTTACTTCCATATTCTCCCTCAATAATTAGGTAATATGCTCTAGTTGTTTCAATAACATTGCTGTCCTTACTGTCATTTCTTATTGTATCAAATGAATTTCCTACGCTTCCAACATTTATCAATGTTTTGTTATAGAGTTTGTCCATATATGGATGATGAATATGACCAAATATCACTACATCTGCAATATTGTTTGATATAGTGCGTTCACTTGGTAAAAACATTTCATATTTTGTTTCTATGTCATCAATATTTAAAACCACTTTGTTATTTGCTTTGTTTGTAGCATGGAAAAGTCTAACTAAACTTCCACTCATATAAAATTCATGGCTGAATGGTAAATTTGATAAGTACTCCCTGTCTTCTTGGGTAATTAATGATTGATTCCATTTTATTCTTTTTTGTTCTTGTTCTGGCAATTCAGATATATTTTCATGTTTATTTGAAAAATATTCATCTGTATTTCCTTGAATTACTATATCGCATTTTTCTTTTATTAGTTTTATACATTCATGTGGATGTATTCCTTTTGCAATTGTATCTCCCAAACATATTATTTGGTCTACCTGTTTTTTATCTATGTCTTTTAGTGTTGCTTTTAATGCTTCTAAATTACCATGTATATCAGAAATTATTGCAATTTTCATATTTATGTTTTCCTCCTTATATTAGTGCTTGTTATTTGTGTTATTATAAACTATTTGTCTCCTTTCTAAAATTAATACTGTACTTACTTTTATTAATTTTTGTCGTTCTCTGCACATATTATAATAAAATCAACATAAAATGTCAATTTCTTTATATCTGCAATATTATTTGATTAAAACACTAAAATATAAATTCATCATTGTCATTCAAAATAATAATATTTTCCATAGTTATTTTTTCTAGTTCTTTTCTAGTTGAATCATCCATATGTGTAGTATAAAATATACAATTTGAGTATCTTTTTGCTAATTCCGTTAAATTATCTATCCCCATGTGTGATTTTTTTCCCTTTATAGAGTTACAATCGCATATCAAATGTCTGCATTTTTTTGCCATTATTTCAATATTATCACAAATTCCTGAATCACCAGTAAATCCAACATACAAATCATTTTTATTAAAAATATATCCATATGCTTCTATTCCATCTTCATGTTCTAAAAGAATTTTCTCTATTTCATAATCATTAATTCTAAACTTTTTATCATAATTATATTTAAAATAATTGTTGATTTTTTTTACTTTGTTAGGAAAGGCTAATTTAGTAATATTATAAATTTTTTCATTCCCCGTACTATCGCAATAAATGCTTGAGCATATAGCATTATCAAAAATTTTGTTTAATAGCAAAAAAGGCATGTCCAAATAATGATCTCCATGAAAGTGCGTAATTAATATTTCGCTTATTTTGCTAGGCTCTATACCTATGTTTTTTAAAGTTTTACATGTACCATTTGGAATATCTATTAGTATCTTGTCATCAACTAAATAACTTGCACTATTATACTTGGAAAAAATATTTCCGGACCCTAAGATTTTCAATTTCATTTTTATAATCTCCTTTACAAATTACTATTTATTGCTATGATTATACCAAAAAGAACTACTATATTTCAAGTAGTTCTCTAACAATAAAATGGGATGTTTATAACCAATTTTTAATTTTATCTTTTGAATTTTTGACTGATGCTCCTCGAATTGCAATTCCATCATCTAAAACATTTGCACCTTTACATACTCTTTTTATTTGTGATGGAATAGAGCCCAACCCAGAATCTTCAGGTGTTGTAAATACTCTAACTATTTTACCAGTAAAGTCTAATTTTTCCAATTGTGTTATCATTTCTTGTGACATTATTCCCCAATATTACTGGTGCTCCAATATAAATTACTTCATATTGTGATATATCCTCTATATACTGCTGTTCCATATAAATCTACTTTTAATATTGCTTCTATTGGTGCTTGTGATGGTGATACTCCTGTTCTGTGTCAAATCCTGCTTCGTTCATTATTTTGCTAATTGCATTTGCATTTTTTTATTTTTTGTCTCCTATTATAATTTTCTTTCCATATCCTATTCTCCTTGCAATAGCCATTCCTATCTGGCCTGCTCCTGTTAATAATATTACATCTTTTTTTAGATTTACTCTTGCTATATCATTTATTGTTTTTATATTCACTCTATATTTCCACTATAAATTACTATTTTTTCTTATCCTATCACATATTACTGTACTAATTGCAAATCCAACAATTATTCCTAAATCAATATTATAAAATAAATTATGTGACATAGAAACATTATGCCATCCATATATTGTGCATAATATTCCAACAATAGTCATAAGAAAAAAATTATATTTAATAAAAATATTTTTTTGTTTATGATAACCTATTTTTATAAATGAAATTATAGTTCCAATATATATTGAACCTGCTATACCTGTTAAAGTAAATAATTTCCACGCTTCAATATTAGTATAACCCGACATTATTAACCTAATTATATAATAAGTAGTATTCATGAGAGTTATAACTAAAATCGGATTTATAAGCGATAGTGCATAATCTTTAGATACAAAAGCACATATGCCAATAATAATCCCCCAAAATGTGAAAGATTGAGTTATTTTTATCAACCAACTTATGTTTAATATTAATGCAAATTCAGTAATACTTCCTAATATTATCCCAATAATTATTGATATAATTATATTTTTTATTATTTGTTTTATTTTCATAATTTTTTCTCCATAAATATTAGCTAATGTTTGATATTTAAAAATTAATCTGTTGCATAATTTATTTTTCCACCAATTATTTTCCCTGTATTAGCATCAATATATAAAATTGCAGAAGTACAA
>CAKOWP010000080.1 GCA_934122385.1 uncultured Clostridia bacterium
TATTTAAGATAAGTGCTATACTTTTTTAAAAAATGTTGGAGTTTTTTTACCCACCCCAACATTTATTATAGAACCAATTTTAAAATAGAAAGAGAATTTTCAAAAATGAAGATTCTCTTTTTTTTGTTGCTCTTTTTTTAAAAATAGAAGAGAAACATTACATAAAACTTACTAAAAACCTTGCAAAAAGCGACAAAATATAATAAAATATAGCAAGTTAATAGAATAATAAAATTGAATTTAAAATATAACTTAGGGAAGGAAAATAATAAAAAATGAAAACAGAAAACGAAATAAATTTACAAAAAAAATATATAGAAAAAGTAAAGAAAATAAATGAAAATAAAAACCTAAAATATAGTATACTAACAATGGGATGTCAATTAAACGAAAACGACTCAGAAAAACTATGCGGAATGTTAGAAGAAATGGGTTATACAAAAACAGAAAATCAAAAAGAAGCAGACCTAGCATTGTTTAACACATGTTGTGTAAGAGAAAATGCAGAAGATAAACTATTTGGAAAATTAGGAGAACTTAAAAAAATAAAAGAAGAACGTGGAACAATTATAGCAATTGGTGGATGCATGATGCAAGAAAAACACATTACAGACAAAATAAAAGAAAGCTATCCATATACAGACATAATATTTGGAACACATACACTACATAAATTTCCACAAGATTTATATGAAGTTATAGAAAATAAAACTAAACTAGAAGATATATTAGACATAGATGGAAAAGTATATGAAGGACTACCAATAAAGAGAGACAGTAGCATAAAAGCATCTGTAACAATAATGAATGGATGTAACAACTTCTGTAGCTATTGTATAGTTCCATATGTTCGTGGAAGAGAAAGAAGTAGAGAACCAAGAGCAATAATTGAAGAAATAAGGGAACTTGCAAAACAAGGATATAAAGAAATTACACTTTTAGGTCAAAATGTTAATTCATATTTAAGAGTAGAAAGAGAAAAAGGCATAGAATTTGAAGAATATGAAGGAGTAAATTCATTTGCAACATTGCTAAGGGCAGTAAATAAAATAGATGGAATAGAAAGAATAAGATTTGTATCACCACATCCAAAAGATTTTACAGATGATGTTATAAAAGCAATTGCTGAATGTGACAAAGTATGTAAATTAGTACATTTACCACTACAGTCTGGAAATACAAAAGTATTAAAAGAAATGAACAGAAAATACACTAAGGAACAATATTTAAACTTGGTAGAAAAAATGAAAGCAGGAATTCCAAACTTAACATTATCAACAGATATAATTGTAGGTTTCCCAGGTGAAACAGATGAAGAGTTTGAAGACACACTAGATGTGGTAGAAAAAGTAAAATTTGAGCAAGTATATATGTTTATTTATTCAAGAAGAGTTGGAACACCTGGTAATAGAATGGAAAATCAAGTCCCAGAAGAACAAAAGCATGTGAGATTTGATAAATTAAAGGCTTTAGTTGAAAGCCAAATTGCAGAAAATAATCAAAAATATGTTGGAACTACACAAAGAGTTTTAGTTGAAGGCACTAGCAAAAATAATGATGATATGCTTACTGGTAGAACAGATAGCAATAAAGTTGTTATTTTTGAAGGTGATAAAAACTTGATTGGAAATATGGTTGAACTTAAAATAGTTTCTGAACATATGTGGTATTTGAAAGGTGAAATAAATGTTTAATAAAAATTCTAAATATTATAAAAATGGAATAAATAAAAATACATATGATATGTTATTTCCAGATTTTTATAATGTAAAAAAAGAAGAGATAGCAGATGAGGAAACAAGTTTGATAATAGAACTAATTGATGTATATACATTAACAGAGCAAAAAGAACTATTTATAGATTTAGTAAAAAAGACATTTGACGAACAATATGGTATAAATTATTCGAATATTAAATATAACAAAGAAACAAAACAATATGAATATGAAATAAAAGGAAAAATATATACATTCAATGAATTATCTGATATGACTGATATTGAAGAATTAAAAAAAGAACTTAAAACTGATAAAAGGTATCACAAATGCCACACAAGAACTCTTGGATTAGCTTTTGGAATACCTGAATCAAATATAGTTACAGGATATGAAGTGATAGAAAATGCAAAAGTTTTACATTCTGTATTAGAGTATAAATATAAAAATAAATTTTATATAATAGATTATACAAAAAACATAATAATGCCAAAAGAACAATATATAGAATTGACAAAATTCAAAGAAATTGAACGTATTTCTGATTTAGAATATATAGAGGATTTAGGAAAAATTTGTAATTTTCCATATTTAACTGATAAGGTATATGTAACATTCAAAAAAGAGTTAATAAGAGAACTTGAATGTAAGGGATTATTTGTAGATGATGAAATATCAAAAAAGGAAATACAGGAATTAAAAGAAGAAAAAATGAGACAAATAGAAAATTATAAGGAATTAAATGAAGAAAGATAATTTTGCCAAATCAAAAAGATTAAATTATGATAAAATTAATTTAAAAGTTTTAAAAAATATAGGGGGGTTGTATGAATAACGAAAAAAATTTAGCAGATAAAATTATAGAAGAAGAAATTTACAAAAACAATAATGAATTTTTGGTACTACAAATATGTGAAATATTAAAGGAAAACAATATTCCGTTTATAAGGAAAGATGAAGGTCTGGGAGACTATTTGAATAAAGTATGGGGAAGCAATACTGGAACGAAGAGAATATATGTTGATAGAAAAGATTATGAAAAAGCAAAAGAATTATTAGAGAATTTTAATGAAACTATTGAAGAGAACTATGAGGATATACCGGAAGAATTAAAAGAAAGTGAAGAAGAGAGATTGGAAAATATGAAAGAAATTAACAAATTTAATAGAATGAAAAGAATTTTATTTGTTTGGTTACCTCTTACTATGGCTTTAATATTAATTATAGGAATAATAGTAGCGTAATTTAATAAAAAAATTGATAAAAAATAAAAACGAGGAAAGATAAATGGATTCAATTGACAATAAAAATCTAAAATATGATGACAGTGGGATTAATAAAAATACATATAATATATTATTTGGCGACCATGAAAGTATACCAGAAAAAGAAAGAATATCTATAGAAAGTAAGTATATAATGGCAGTAATTCAATCATATACAAGATTTAGAGAAAAAGGAATATTTAGTAAGTTATTAAAATTGACTTTTGAGAAAAAATATAAAATTGATTTTTCAAAAATTAAATATAATGATAAAACTAAAGAATATGAATATGAATTTAATGGTGAAGTTTATACATTTGATAAATTATCAAATAGAATAGAAGAAGAGAATGTTAAGAAAGAATTGGAATCAGAAAGAAGATATGGACAATGCCATGAAAAATCGTTAGAACTTTCAATGGCATTACCAGAATCATATATAGTAACAGGATATGTTAAGGCAAATAAAGGAAAATATTTACATTCTATAGTTGAAATAGAGAAGAAAAGTGAAAAATATATAATAGATTATACCAAAAATATAATTATGCCTAAAGAACAATATGTAAAACTTACATCTTTTGAAGAACTTGAGCGTATTTCAGATATGGAATATTTGCAACATGTTCAAAAAATCCAAGACTTCACAAATGTTTCAAAAATTGATTTAAAGGCATATACAACATTTGGAAAAGAAATAGCAAAAGAATTAGAAAAAAATACTTTTATGTTAGACAAAGATGAAGAGTTAGAAAAAAGATTAGATGAAATACGAAAACAAAAATTAGAAGATAGAAAGAATATTAAAAAACAAAATGAGATAGATGAAGAAGAAAGGGAGTAATAAATATGGCAGAATTTTCACCAATGATGCAAAGATATCTTGAAACAAAAGAACAATACAAAGATTGCATCCTATTTTATAGACTAGGAGACTTTTATGAAATGTTCTTTGACGATGCAGTAACAGCATCAAGAGAACTAGAACTAACACTAACAGGAAAAGACTGCGGACAAGAAGAAAGAGCACCAATGTGCGGTATTCCACATCATGCAGCAGAAATATACATATCAAGATTGATTGCAAAAGGCTACAAGGTTGCAATATGCGAACAATTAGAAGACCCAAAAACTGCAAAAGGAATAGTAAAAAGAGGTGTTATAAGAGTTGTAAC
>CAKOWP010000081.1 GCA_934122385.1 uncultured Clostridia bacterium
AGGAAAATATAATGAAAGAAACAAATTTAAAAATAGAAGGAATGCACTGTGCAGGATGCTCAACAAGATTAGAGAAAATATTAAATAATTTAGAGGGAGTAGAAACAGCAAAAGTAAGTTTAGAAGAAAAGAAAGCAACAATAAAATATGATGAAACAAAAATCAATATAGAAAACATTAAAGAGGCAATTGAAGATACAGGTTTCAAAGGAGAATAATTACTATGAAAAAAGTATTATTAAAAATTGATGGAATGACTTGTAGTGCTTGTTCTTCAGGACTAGAAAAATACCTAAACAAGCAAGATGGAATAAAACAAGCAACAGTAAATTTAATAATGAATAATGCAAATATAGAATATGACGACAAAAAACTAACACTAGAACAAGTAGAAAAATTTGTAGAAAAAGCAGGATTCACAAGTTTAGGAATAGACAATTTTGAAAAAGAAGAAAAGAAAAAATCAAAAGAAAAATACAAACTAATAGCAATAACAATAATATCAATCTTAGTATTATATATATCAATGTCACATATGGTTGGTATGCCGGTAATTCCATTTTTAAACATGATGACACATCCAGTAAATTATGCAATATCACTATTTATTTTAACAACAATAGTATTAATTTTAGGAAAAGACATAATAAAAAATGGATATAAAAATTTAATACACAAAACACCAAATATGGACACACTAGTAATGATAGGAGTTTTAGCAAGTTATATTTACAGTATATATGGAACAATTCAAATTTTAAAAGGGCATGCAATTCATGTAGAAAGCCTATATTTTGAATCAGCAGCAATAGTAATATTCTTTATAGAAATTGGAAGATATATAGAAAATAAAAACAAAGATAAAACTAAAGAAGCATTGCAACAATTAATGACAATAACTCCAAATAATGCAGTAATTTTAAGAGATGGACAAGAGGTCACAGTAACATTAGATGAAATTCAAAAAGGTGACATTATAATATGTAAGCCAGGAGAAAAAATTGCAGTTGATGGAGAAATAACTGAAGGAACAACACATATTAATGAATCATTTATAACAGGTGAGAGTGTACCAGTAAAAAGAAAAAAAGGTTCAAAAGTAATTGCTGGAAGCATAAATTATGAAGGAACGATAAAATATAAAGCAGAAAAAATCGGTAAAGAATCAACTGTTTCAGAAATCGTAAGACTTGTAACACAAGCCACAAGCACAAAAGCACCAATAGCAAAAATAGCAGACAAAATAAGTGGATACTTTGTACCAGTTGTTTTAGTAATTGCGGTTTTAGCATTTATTTTATGGTTGCTAATTTCAAAAAATGTAGCGACTGCAATAAACATATTTGTAAGTATATTAGTTGTAGCATGTCCATGCAGCTTAGGCTTAGCAACACCTCTTGCAATTGTTATTGCATCAGGAAATGCAAGTAAAAAGGGAATATTAGTAAAAACAAGTGAAACATTAGAAAATGCACATAAAGTAAAAACAATTTGCTTTGATAAAACAGGAACACTAACAAAAGGCGAATTGAGTGTTTCAAAAATATATAATTACAGCAATATAGAAGAAAATGAAATATTAAAAAATGTGGCAAGTATAGAGAATAAATCAGAACATCCAATAGCAAAGGCAATTGTAAAAAAAGCACAAGAAGAAAAAATAGAACTAGAAGAAATGAAAGAATTTAAGGCAATACCAGGATTTGGAGTTGAAGGAATAACACAGAATGGTGATAAATATTTAATTGGTAATAAAAAATTAATGACAGAAAATAATATCAAAATAGATAATGAACAAGACGAAAAAGAGTTGGTAAATCAAGGAAATAGTATTTTATTTGTAAGCCTAAATACTGAATTAATAGCACTAATTGGAGTAAAAGATATTCTAAAAGAAAATGTTGTAGATGTAATAAAGAAATTAAAAAATAGAAACATTGATATTGTAATGCTTACAGGTGACAATGAGAAAACTGCAGAAATAATTGCAAAAGAAATTGGAATTGATAAAGTTATTTCAAATGTCACACCAAAAGAAAAATCAGAACAAATAAAAAAATTAAAAGAAAATGGACTTGTAATGATGTGTGGTGATGGAATAAATGATAGTGTAAGCCTTGTAACAGCAGATATTGGTGTGTCAGTTTCAAGTGGTACAGATATTGCAATGGATTCTTCACAAGTAGTTCTTATGAATGATAACTTGGAAAAGATTAAGGATTTAATTGAAATTAGTAGAAAGACTATAAGAAATATAAAACAAAATTTATTCTGGGCGTTTTTCTATAATATTTGTATGATTCCAATTGCTTGTGGTGTTTTGCAACCATTAGGAATTACTATGAATCCAATGATTGCGGCATTTGCAATGACGATTAGTAGTTTGACTGTTGTGTTAAATGCTTTGAGGTTGAGAATTTAAAGAAAAAAAGCAGATAATTATCAAAAATTATCTGCTTTTTTAAGACAGTTGAAACACTTCAACTTTTTATAAATTTTTTATTTAATTCTAAAACAATTCTAAATATAAAAATGCAAATAAAACAGCAAGTAAAACCATAACAGAAAAAATAACAACAGCAAGTAAAGCAAAATTATAATCAAAATAAATAATAGAAGTAGCAATTTTATTATCTGTAATTTTAACAAAATTTGTAGCATCTACCTCATAATTTTTATTATCAATAGTTATTGGAGTACCATTGCTAGTTCCAGAATCTAAAGCTCCAATAGTTCCACCAAGTAAATGAACATGAATATTATTTATAACACCTGTAACGGATTTGTCTTCAGTCTCTCCACCTACATAAAACTTACCAATAGTAGAACCAGTAACTCTAACAGTAGCATTATCCAAAGTACCTCTATTAACAGTTTGGTAAACACCAATTTTACCGCCTGTCAACTTAACATTTGCAGTACCAGTGTATCCATTAGAACCACCAGCAGTAACATAAGAATTACTCATATCACCATCAGATATTGTAAGATTAACAGTACCAGTATATGAATAACCTTGGCCACCACCAAAGACTCCATAAGTTACTTTGCCACCAGAGATTGTGACATTTGCAATTTCTGTTCTATTTGGAGAATTCTCACTATCTTCTTTAGTTCCAACAGAGTAATTTACACCATCAATTTTTCCACTTGCCATACCGCCACCTTGAACAGTTAAAGCAGTACCACCATTCATTTGTATATTTGATTTGTTAACTTTTGCATTAAAATATCCACCACCAGTAACGGCATTTGAAATAGTACCACCATTTATTATGACATTTGCAGTTGTAACAGTAGAAGATTTATCGGCAGAATATCCAAGGCCACCGGCAACTAAATTTTGAACAGTTCCACTTTTCATAGTAATTTTAGAAGAGTTATAATTGCCACCATTTCCACCGCCAAAAACACTTACAGTATTTGGAACAATTTGATTTCCTCCATTCCAAGTAATGGTTGTATTTCCGTCAACTTCAGAAATAACAATGGGAGTGCCATTTGCAAAAAATGCACCTTGATTATTGTTATAAGTGCTGTCATATGAAGGTGATTCAGCTGCATAAGATGGAATGTTTATTAGTCCAAATGTTGCAATTAAAGCTAAAAAGCAAAATAATTTTTTCATAAATTTCAATCCTTTCTTTTGCATATTTCAACAAAAAATATGCTTATAATATAATATGAAATAAATTATATTTGGTTGATAATTGTATTTTTGTTATATATATCTATTGTATTATAAAAAGTAGACACGGACAGTCAGAAAAAAGTTTTAAATAATTAATGAGTGTGATAGAATTATTTAA
>CAKOWP010000082.1 GCA_934122385.1 uncultured Clostridia bacterium
CAAATATTATATATTTGATTTTTATATGTGTCTATATTTTTATGTTAATTTTGTTGCTTTAATTTTTTGAACTGGGTGTCATTTTGCTCATTTTCTTTATTTGCATCATTATACAGTATATATGCTTTTTCATCATTTTTTGTTATCATACTAGAAAAATTGTTTTGATTATAATAATTTGTAAATTGTTGATGTTTATTCATTTGCACATCTCTTTTTTTTACTTGATAATTACCTAAAGGTAGCGCCTTAACTTTATTTTTAGAAAATATATTTTTAAATCTATTCGCAAATTCAGTCAACTTTTCTTTTCTTACCATTCTTTTCACATATTTATTTACATTTTTTTCCACAGGTTTTATTAATTCATCAATTTCATTATCTCTCTTAAAAAGAAATCCATCATATAATTCTTCAAATGTATTTTCTTTTCCAAAATAATTTAAAAAGTTTCTCATAAATTCTACATCATTATTAATATACATCTGCATAAGTATGTCTGGATTCTTAGTATATTTTGCCATTATTGGTTCTAACTTTGCAAACAATTTATGTCCTTGTATATAATTTCTAGGTGATTCTCCACTAATTTTGCAAGTTAGATAATCTGTAATTCCTTCATTTACTTGGTCAGAAAATCTTAATCTCCCATCCCCTGCAATTCCATTTACTATTCTATGTCCATTATAATCAAATTGACTTGAAAGTGTATGTAATACCTCATGAATTGCAGTATGTGCTGTTGCATATGGGCCAAGATAGCTTTCTCCTTTACGATTAAATCCCTCTAATCTTTCATTATCATAATCTGGCCCTCCATATGCCTCAAGCAAATCATTAATATTATTAAATGTATGAATTTTTGAAAATGCATTTTCAATTTTTTCTGAACTAACAAATTTTATTAAGTCAGAATTATATATCTTATTTTTAGCATCCTGTACTAAATTATAATCCATATTTTATTATTCCTTTTCCAAAATTTCTTTTAGTCTATCATTTTGCTTTGTTAAATATAAGTAACCTATCAGAGCTTCAAACGCAGTTGAATACATATAATCTTGAACATTCGCATTTTTAGGTAAATGATGATTTTCTGCATTTCTACCTCTTCTTACAATATCTTGTTCCTTTTCTGTTAAATCATCATATATTTTCTTTAATGTTTCTGCCTGTGCTTTTGCTTTAACATGTTTTATTGCCTCAATATGTAGTGCATGAGGTTTTAATTTTGTTTCATTTACTAATTTTGTTCTTATATATAATTCATATACACAGTCGCCAACATATGCCCATGTTAATGGTGGCATCATATTTACTTCTTGCTCATCTCTTTTTAGTTCTATAAAATCGTTCAATATTCTTCTCTCCTTATTTTTTCATTTTTGTCCTTTGGTGGACAGTTCTAAAAAGGACATTCTATTGTTATTTTTCCTAATTTTCCATTTTTAAATTCGTCTAATATTAATCTTGATGTCTTTTCCTCATCTATTCTTCCACCAGACATTATACAGCCTCTTTTTTTACCTATTTCTAGCATAATTTCATAAATATTATTATTTTCTGGTTGATCTTGTTTTAATGTTTGTTCTATAAATTCTTCATCAATTTTATATCTTTCACATAATTTTTTTCTGTAATTTTCTAGTAAAAATTTTGTTAATTGATATGCAATTTCTAACTTGTCTAATATTTCTTCTTTTATTGAACCTGTAAAACATAAATGTAGTGCTACTTCTTCACTTTCAAATTTTGGCCATAAGACTCCTGGTGTGTCAAGCAATTCTATTTTTTCATTTATTCGTATCCATTGTTTTTGTTTTGTAACTCCTGGTTTGTTTCCAACTCCTGCAGTTGTTCTTTTAGATATTCTGTTTATAAATGATGATTTTCCTACATTTGGAATTCCTAATATCATTGCTCTTATTCTTCTTCCTGTTCTTCCTTTTTCTGCATGAGCATCTAAATCTATTTGCATTATTTTTTCTATTTGCCTAATACATTCGTCTATTCCTCTTCCTGAGTTTGAATCTACTAATACTGCTGGTATGTTTTTCTTCTTGAAGTATTCAACCCATCGTTTGTTTTCTTTGTCATCTGATAAATCACATTTATTTAGTACTATTATTTTCTTTTTATTTTTTGTTATTTCTGCTATGTTTGGATTTTGACTTGATATTGGTATACGTGCATCTAATAGTTCTATTACAATATCTATTAATTTTAGGTCTTGTATTATTTGTTTTTTTGTTTTGGCCATATGACCTGGATACCAGTTAATTCCGACTTTAGTTAACTTTTCTTCTTGATTGTTATTTTTCTTTTCTGCTCTAATTTTTCTTTTTTGATACATATCCATTTATTAACACTCCCTTTTTACAACTTGTAAATAATTTTATAATACTATATATTAAATAAATTACTTGATATAGTGGAATAAACCAAAATAATTCAATTGTATATAATACACCTATAATTATACCACTAAAAAAAGCTTCAAATCCATACATTAAATCGCCATTACTCATTGCAGGCATAGCCCAACCTGAATCAATACCATGAAAAAAGAAATATATAGACAAAATAATCCAGAATACATAATATAATAGGCTGATTAAAAAAACAAATTTTAAAATTGATATTCTTTTATTATTTTTTATTTTCTCCATAATTCTTCCAAACACTCCTTCTTCATTACCTCATATAAAAGTTTTTTATAAAATATATTACTTATTATCTTTACTTTCATTTAAATATTTATTGTAAAATTTATCCATTGAAGAAATATATTTTTGATCTTGTATAACTCTAAATTTTTCATACTCTTTTTCTGCTTTTTCTACTGCTTCTTTATGAGATATACTGCCACTATTATTTAATATTTCTTTTCTTCTAAATTTTAATAAATCATCAGTTGCATCTATCCAATCCTTCATTGTCATTACATGTCTTTGTTTTGCTTCATCCTCTGCAAATACCAAAAATAAGTTTGTTAAATCTTTCAAATTATTCATTTCTTCTTCTTTTAAATAATTTTTTGCAATAATCACATCATAGTCCACTTATAGCAAAATGCAACTTATTTTGAACTATTTTAAAGAAAGTATACGCTTCTTCTGACTTAGGATTGTAATCAGTTGCTGTTGCAATAAATAAATCCGTAATTTTTTGATATGACATTCTTTCACTTACTCTAATTGTTTTAATACGTTCTAATAATTCATCAAAATATTTTGCATCATATTTATTTCCATTTATAAAACGTTCATCATTTAATGCAAAACCCTTTGTCATATATTCTTTTAATATTTTTGTTGCCCATATTCTAAATTCTGTTGCTTTTTTAGAATTAATTCTATAACCCACAGCAATTATAGCATCTAAACTATAAATAGTTGTGTTATAGTTTTTTCCGTCATCGGCAGTTAACGAGCATTTCTCGGTAACTGATTTTTTATCTAACTCATTATCTTCAAATATATGTTTCAAGTGTAAACTTATATTATCTGTAGAACATTCAAAAACTTTTGACATTCCTTTTTGTGATAGCCATAAAGTTTCATCTTTATAAATAGCATCTACTATAATATTGCCTTCACTATTTTTATATATAATTAATTTATTATCTTCCATTAAAAATCTCCTTTATAGCTTCTGCAATAATTTTGTGTCCTTTTTCATTTGGGTGTATTCCATCATCACATAGTAGATTTGAATA
>CAKOWP010000083.1 GCA_934122385.1 uncultured Clostridia bacterium
TTTTGTTGTATCCGTTTATTGCAGATACTAGTTCTGTCATTCCAACGCTAGTTAAGCCCGATATTGATATCGGACTTGTTTCTTTTTCTATTTGGTTACTTAAATCTATAAATCTTTGTGATTTTCCTAATTCTCCTATTATGGTGTTCATTTTTTATTTCCTCCAAAATGCTTTAATGGTTGAAAAAGATTTATTTTCTTTTTCAACCTTGTTTGCTTATTTGCTCTCTTTTTTGTTTTTTTATTATATCATGTTTTTTTGGATTTTGGAAGTGTTTTTTCAAAATTTTTGTTTGCTACTAATTGACTTTTTATGTAAATTGAGGTATAATATGATTATAGTTACTTATAAACCATAGCATAAAGTCCCTCAACAACAATTATATGAGGGCAGAAAGAGGACAATATGATAAGTTCAACTTTATTACAAACGACAGATCAAATCTGTGAAGCCTGCCAAGGGCAATGCTGGGATCCTAAGGACAATTTCAAAACTCAGAAAAATGTTCGAAAAAAGTATGGAATCATTTCAGACAAATGCGTTCTCGGCAGTGACGGAAAAGTCCATTGTCAATACTCGAAATGACATGGAATTTCAATGGGAGAGATTAGCATATGCTTTTCTCTCCTCTTTCTTTTTTATAAAAATTTTAGATTAAGAGTGCGTGTCTTTAACTCTGAAAAAATCGGGATTGAAGACCCGTCCCCTAATCCCGATTTTTTACATTTTAACAACCAATTTATTAAATTTAGAATTAATATAATTTTCAAGTTTAGTCATAAACACCTGTGGTTCAATTTCCTTTTTTGCCACCATATCTAATCCCTTCTCCCAACTAGCAGTAAGTTTTGGATTAAGCATATCAGGCATAGAAAAATTAACAATATCATAAATAATTTCACCTTTATTTGTAGGAGTAATAATTTGAGTCTTTTTATTTATTTCTATATATTTAATTCTTTCCAATTTTTCAATAATTCCACCACGAGTAGCACTTGTACCAATTCCAGCACCTTTTATTTGTTCACGAAGTTCTTCATCTTCAATAAGTTTTCCTGCATTTTCCATAGCAAGAATTATTGAACCAGAATTATATCTTGAAGGTGGTGATGTTTCCGCTTCTTTTATTTCATAATTCTTTACTAAAACTTCTTGACCTTTTTTTAATTTTTTCAAAATTTCTAAATTTGTATCATCTGTTTTTTCCACATTTTGTACATCTTCTGTGGTTTTTTCAGTTGTATTTTTCCCTGTTGATTTTGCAATTTCTAAATATCCTTTATTGACACAAACCTTTCCACTTGCATAAAAAGTTTCACCCTCTACATCAACTGTTACTTGTACTTTACTGTATTCTGCAGGTGGATAAAAAATTGCTAAAAATCTTTTTACTATCAATTTATAAATTTGTTTTTGCAATTCTGGTAATTTATCATAATTCTCATATCCTTGACCTGTTGGAATTATTGCATAGTGGTCTGTTATTTTGCCATCATTTACATATTTTGTTTTTGCTAAATTATTTGTTGGATATTTTTCTTCTACCATTTTTTTTACAAATCCTTGTATTTCTTCGTCTTTAAAGCCTTTGGCAATTCCATTTAGATTTTTAGAAATCTCTTTAGCAACCGCAGTTGATAGTACTCTCGCATCAGTTCTTGGATATGTAACTAATTTCTTTTCATATAAATTTTGAATAACATCTAGTGTCTCTTCTGGCTTTATTTTAAACCTTTTTGTACATTCATTTTGAATTTCTGCTAAGTTGAATAATAATGGAGCATTTTCTTTTTGTTTTGATTTTTTTAATTCTGTAATTATTGCTTTTTTTCCTTGCAATGAAACAATAAAATCTTTTGCCTTTTGTTCACTTTTAAAACCTGTTTCATTATATAATAATGGTGATTCAAATAATTTTGATTTTTCATTTACTTTCCATTCTGCTTTAAATGCTGAATTTTCATCACCAAATTCTCCAACTATTTTATAATATTTTGTCTTAACAAAATTTCTAATTTCTCTTTCCCTTGAAACTATCATTCCCAAAACACAAGTCATGACACGTCCAACAGAAATTGATGCCTTTTCTTCATTTATTTTATTTGCCAATGTTCTCCCTTGTGTAATTGACAATAATCTTGAAAAATTAATTCCTATTAAATAATCTTCTTTTGCTCTTAAATATGCACTATCTGATAGGCTATCATATTCAGAAGAATCTTTTGCCTCTCTTATTCCCCTTAAAATTTCCTCTTCTGTTTGTGAATCTATCCATACCCTTTTAACTTTTGCCTTTGGATTTGGATGTGCCATCATTAAAACAAGTCTTTGGATATATTCTCCTTCTCGCCCAGAGTCCCCCGCATTATAGATTTCTTCTATGTCTTCTCTTTGCATTAACCCCTGTACAATATTAAATTGATTTTGAACATTTGATATTACTTCATATTTCCAATCTTTAGGAATAAATGGAAGTGTATCTAATCTCCAAAATTTCAGTTTTTCGTCATATTTTTCTGGGTAACTCATTGTTACTAAGTGCCCTACACACCACGTTATTATCCAATCATTTGATTCTATATATCCATTTTTTCTTGGTGCTGTTATTTTTAATGCTTTTGCAAATTCCATTGCTACTGATGGCTTTTCTGTTATTAATAATTTTTTGCTCATTTTATCATCCTTTTTCTTCTATATACTGTTTTACTTTTTCCTCTATTATTCTGAATTTTTCGGCAGTATCTTTGTTTGTAAAGTCAAATCTATTGTATAATTTTTCTACATAATTTCTTTCTTTAAAAATTTTAAAAGCAGGTTTAAAATATAAATCATATATATATGCAAAATGTGATACAAGCGAATCTCCTCCTGTTTTTATGTTTTTATAGTCTATATGCTTGTCTTCCATAAATTCCCTAAATATTTCGTCTGTTATAGTCTCATTATTCATATTATCTGTTTCCCATGCTATTTTTTCGTCACCTGTTAATAATATATAAAATATGTCAGTTTTATCTGCATCTCTTACTAATTTGGCATGTAATAATTGTCTTTCTGTTAGCCCATCTTCTATTCTTCCTCTATTATGATTTATAATTGCTATTTTGATAATTTCGTCAAATTCATCTGTTTCTATAAAGTTTCTTATTAGTCCGTCTTCAAATAAAATTTTTGCTCCAAGTTCTCCATGATTTACACTTTTTCTGTCTACAAATGTGTGATATAAGCGTATTTGCTCAAATCTTCCTATATCATGTAATAGTCCTATCAATTCTGCTAATTGTATGTCCTCTTCACTTAAATTTAGTTCTTCTGCCATTTTTCTGGCTAGATTCGCTACTCTTTCTATGTGACTTATTTTTTCTTTTACCCTTCCTTCTTCTTGGTCATAATTTTTTACATATTCTTTAAATGCTTCTTTTGCTTTTGTTATATTAATTTTCATTTGCTTACTTCCTTTCCTAATGAATTATAACATAATAATTATTTTTTTCAAGTTACAAGTAACAGTTTTTTTAAAATGTAGTGTTACAATTGATGTGAAACAAAAAAATATAGAAAAAAAGTGATTCAAGTAGTATAATTGAATTGATGAAA
>CAKOWP010000084.1 GCA_934122385.1 uncultured Clostridia bacterium
CATTTTAAAAATGCATAAAAATATTGGAGCAGAAAACTTTCAAAGTTTTCCACCCCAACTATTGACTTTCAGCCTTATTTTTTATATATTTTTTTAAAGTCTTGAAATACATAATCCAATCACAAATAATCCTAAGATTACTCTATAAATAGCAAACACTTTAAAGCTACCTTTTTGTAAATAATTAAGTAAAAATTTAATTACCAAAACACCAACTATAAAGCTTGCAAATATTCCCATAAAAAATGCCGGACTAAATACAAAGTCTTTTAAATCAACTAATGCTGCAGCTGCAACAACTGGTGTTGATAATAAAAATGAATATTTTGCAACAGATTCTCTTTTTAAGCCCATTCCTCTACCAACTGTCATTGTAATTCCTGATCTTGATACTCCTGGGAATGCTGCTGCAATTGCTTGTGACATTGCTATCCAAAGTGATTGTTTTAGAGTTATATCTTTATATTCTATTTCAGATTTTGATTTTTTATCAACAATATATAAAATTATACCCATTACAATTAATGCAATTGCTATCATAAACATTTCTACCATTTTTTCTTCTATACTAAATGTTGTTGCTAATTTTTCCATTATTTTTCCTGAAAGTTTATCTAATACCAAACATAAAATTCCTGTTGGAATTGTTGATATTACTATGTACCAAAAGATTTTTCCATCTGTTGATTTTTTCTTTTTAACAACTTGGTTATATCCTCCTTTTATTAGATTTACCCAGTCTTTAAAGAAAAATAGAACTATTGCAAATAGTGTTCCTATATGTAATGCCACATCAAATGATGGGCTTATTTCGTTCCATCCAAATATCCATGGAAATAAGTTTAAATGTGCTGAGCTTGATATTGGTAATAATTCTGTTAGTCCTTGAACTATTCCTAAAATTAGTGCTTGTAAAATTTCGTTCATTTTCTGTTCCTCTCTTTCGTTTTTTATTTGATTATAATTAAATCATTGTTCTTATTTAACAGAAAGATAATTTCTAACTGTAATAACAATTTTTAATTATAACTATTTTTTATATATTTCTTTCAAAATATTATAAACTGTATCTTTTATAAATTCTGCTGTTGTAACTGGTGCAACCTTTCCTGGCAAAGCCAATGCCCATATTAATTTTAAATTTTTATCTTTTGCTGCTCTTTTATCAATACCGCCGGGATTTGATGCTAAATCGACTAATAAGCAATCATCTTTTACATATTTTATACGTTCTTCTGTTAAAACTAAATGTGGAACTGTATTAATAATAACATCAAAATCCGATAAATTTTCACCTATTGCATTTATATTTGTTTCCATATGTCCATATGCCCTAATCCAAGCTAAATCCTCATCTTTTCTAGCTGCACATGTTACTTTTGCAGAAAGTCCTGCAAGTTTTCTGGCTAATACCTTGCCTATTCTTCCAAATCCTAATATTAGAACTTTGCTTCCATGAATTATTTTATTAGTATTTGCAATTATAATTTCTATTGTTCCTTCAGCAGTTGATATTGTATTTAAAACAGCGAGTTCTTCTCTTTTCATTATATCGATTATTTCTATATACTCATCATTTGCTAAATCATATACTTCTGGTGTTATACTTCCTGCAATTAAAATTTTTGCATTTATTACATGCATAAGTTCCCTTATTGATATTGTGTTATCACTAAATGGTGCGTTTATATCCTTCCCATTACTTGAAAATGGAATTGGTCCTATTATTATTTCTGAATTTTTAACAGCCTCTTGCAATTTATTACACATAATGATATTTTTGTTTTCTTTTAGTTCTTCTGCTTTTTCTACACCGTATGTGTAAACTTGGTTTCCATCTTCTGCCAACATTTTGGCTAGTTTTATTATTCTTAAGTCTCCACCTATAACAGTAAAATTTGTACTCATAAAATCACTCTTTCTAAAATACTTTTATTACAATTATATTTTTTATAATCACAATTGTATTCTTTTATTAGTATATTAAATTTTGTGAATTTTATGAGTTTTTTATATTTTTAATAACTTATTTAAAATTCGATATTATATTGTTTTTTAATACCGCGTAAGCGACCAAACGAACGAATGTGAGTGCAGACTGGAGCAATCTACATACTAGTATTTTAAAATATGGAGATTGCGACACCAAGGTATGAAAAACAATATAATATCAAATTTTAAAATATAAAACCCTAAAATATAACTATTAAAAATCCCTCTGATTTTGATTTTCATTTTGATTTTCTTCTATACTTTTTGGTTTTCTGCCTTCTTGTTCCTTTTTTAACAATTTAATATCAGCATAACTTAAATTTCTAGTAATATCAAACATATCTTCCAAATGTACCTTTGCCATCAATTCTTTTTCAGTTAATTTATGCTCTATTTCTTCATTTGCATTGATATTAAATGGCATTGAAATTCTGGCAATAACCGGTATAAAAATTGGATCTTTTTTTATTTTTGGTACTACTTTTGCTGCATCAATATCTATTGCAACATTTGCATACTGTATAGCTTTATCTTTATCATTTTTTATCATTGCAATTTTTGAAAGTTCATAATAGCTATCTGCTGAAAGTTCTTCATCATCCAATGTTTCCATAAAATATTTTTCAGCTTCTTCTAATTCTTTATATATCAATGCAATTTCAGCTAATGAATACTTTGAATTATAAGAAAGTGAATTTATCTCTGCTGCTCTTTCATAACATATTTTTGCGTTTTGGAAATCGTTTAACATTGTATATGCAATTCCTAAATTATAGTTTATTTCAAAACTTAATGGGTTGTATTTTAAAGCATTTTGATATACATTTACTGCTTCTTTGTACATTTCTTTTGATATTAAAATGTCTCCAAGTAATTCTGTTGCTCTATAATAATCCGGTTTTTTATTTAATAAATTAAATAGCATTTCTGCTGCTTCTTCAGGCTTTTCCAAATTATTTAGCAATTCTGCAATTTTATAATATGAGTCATAGTCTTGTTTATTTGCATCAATTGCTTGTACATATTCATCAATCGCTTTTCTCATTCCACCTTCTAGTTCATAAATTTCTGCTAACATTTTATGTCCTACATAATTTTCTGGATATTTACTTACCAAGTTAATTAATTGTTCTTTTGCTTTTTTGTTGTTTCCTAGTTTTAAATATATTTTTGCTTTTAATACATTTAAGATTTGTATTAATGGTATTTGCTTTTTATCTAATATCATTATAGCTATTGGTATTAATATTGCTAATATGTATTTTATTATTGTCAAAAATGGTCCAAATTCTATTTTTTTAAGCACTTCTACAAAGTTTAATGAAATTCCTATTGCTTCAACTATTAAGATCCCAATATAATTTGTGTCATTTTCTTTAAACATTTTAAAAAACATATATACGAATATTCCAAATGCTAATATTGTAAAGATTAATTGTTCTAAAATCATGTTTTTCTCCTTTTATGTTGTTAAAAATTTTACATTTATTATGTCCATTTTTTTCTATAATATTTTATTTCATTTTTTGTCATTTGTCCAGTATTTTTGTATAATTTTGAAAAGACATTACTAAAAATTGT
>CAKOWP010000085.1 GCA_934122385.1 uncultured Clostridia bacterium
GTTGCAATATGCGAACAATTAGAAGACCCAAAAACTGCAAAAGGAATAGTAAAAAGAGGTGTTATAAGAGTTGTAACACCGGGAACTGTAGTTGATAGTAATATGCTAGAAGAAAGAAAAAATAATTTCATAATGTCAATTTTTAAATCTGGAATTTACTTTGGAATTAGTGTATGTGATATTTCAACAGGTGAATTTTATTCTGCAGAAATAAAGGACAACCAAAACTTCCCATTAGTTCTAGATGAAATTGCAAGATATATGCCATCAGAACTTGTAATAAATAGTATGATGTCAGATTGCCAAGAAGAAATGAACAAGATAAAAGAGAGATTTGACTCATATATTACAAGATTTAATGATAAATTTTTTACAGATGATGCGGAAAAAATAAGATATAGATTTAATTTTGTTGATAGTAATCAAAAAGAAATAGAAAACATAGAAGATAAAACATTGGCAGTTTGTTCAATAAATGCGTTAATTGAATATATTGAACAAACTCAAATGACTACACTTGACCACATCAATAAGATAACAGTTTACAATATTTCGAAATACATGTCACTTGATATTAATGCAAGAAGAAACCTTGAAATAACTGAAAAAATGAGAGATAAATCTAAAAAAGGAACACTTTTATGGGTACTTGATAAAACATCAACTTCAATGGGTGGAAGAGCCTTAAGAAGATGGCTTAATGACCCACTTATAGACACAACAGAAATTAATAGAAGACTAGAGTCTGTAAAAGAATTGAAAGATGATGTTATTTTAAGAGGAGATGTTATAGAAAATCTTAAAAAAGTATATGACATTGAACGTCTTGCAGGTAAAATGGCTTATGGTAATGCAAATGCAAGAGATATGATAACATTGAAAAATTCATTATCAAAATTGCCAGATTTGAAAAAAGTTTTGGCAAATGTAAATTCTCCTATGCTTAAAGATTTATATGAAAACTTAGATGAATTACAAGATATCTATGAACTTGTTGATAAATCAATAGTAGAAGACCCACCAATGACAGTGAAAGACGGTGGAATTATCAAACTTGGATATGATGAAGAAATAGACAAGTTAAAAACTGCTACAACAGAGGGGAAAAATTGGATAATTCAATTAGAGGCAGAAGAAAGAGAAAAAACGGGAATTAAAAATTTAAAAGTTGGATTTAACAAAGTATTTGGATATTTTATAGAAGTTACAAAATCATATTTAGACCAAGTGCCAGAAAGATTTGTTAGAAAACAAACATTGACAAATGCAGAAAGATTTATAACAGAGGATTTGAAAAGCTTAGAAAATCAAATACTTGGAGCAGAAGAAAAGGTTGTAAATTTAGAATATAATGCTTTTGTACAAATAAGAGATGAAATTGCTAAAAATGTTAAAAGACTACAAAAATCAGCAAACATTGTATCAACATTAGATGTACTTACATCATTTGCAACAGTTGCAGAAGATTTGAATTATTGTATGCCAGAAGTAGATGATTCAGGAATTTTAGATATTAAAGGAGGAAGACATCCTGTAATAGATAAAATGCTTGGAACAGGTGTATTTGTTGAAAATGATACATATCTTGATAAAGAAGAAAATAGATTATCAATTATAACAGGACCTAATATGGCTGGTAAATCAACATATATGAGACAAGTTGCATTAATTACATTAATGGCACAAGTAGGCTCATTTGTGCCAGCTTCAGAAGCACATATAGGAGTAGTAGACAAAATCTTTACAAGAGTTGGAGCATCAGACGACTTGAGTATGGGACAAAGTACATTTATGGTAGAAATGATGGAAGTTGCAACAATTCTTAAAGAAGCAACAGCAAACAGTTTAGTAATATTAGACGAAATAGGAAGAGGAACATCAACATATGATGGTTTATCAATTGCTTGGGCTGTTGCAGAATATATTGCAGATAAAGAAAAATGTGGAGCAAAAACACTATTTGCAACACATTACCATGAATTAACAGAATTAGAAGAAAAACTTGAAGGTGTAAAAAATTACAACATCGCAGTTAAAGAAAAAGGAGAAGATATTATCTTTTTAAGAAAAATCTTAAGAGGTGGAACAGACGAAAGTTATGGAATCCATGTTGCACGTTTAGCAGGTGTGCCAAAGGCTGTAACACAAAAAGCTGATGAAATCTTAAGAGGTTTGGAGAGAAAGAATATTTTAACTGGAAAGAAAACAGAAAAAGAAAGTAAGAAAGCTGTTGAGGGACAATTTGATATGTTTAATTATAAATTGGCTGAAATTGCTCACGAGATAGATAAAGTTAATTTAAATGAGTTGACGCCAATTGATGCTTTGAATACTTTAGTTAGAATAAAAGAAAAAATGAAATAAATATTGCTTTTGAAGTAAATATAAAGTATAATGTATACATCCTTTTTATAAGGAAATCTTATGAAAGGAGGAAAATCATGAATAATGCAGATTTAGTATGGCGCTTGGTAGAAATAATATTGCAAAAAGAAAACACTTTAAATCAATTGGCAATTGATAAAGTAAAAAATAGCAATGAACCAAATAACCATAAGCTAGAAGAACAGGAATAGCCAACCAAAAGATGATGTAGTACTACCGTTTTAACTACATTGTCTTTTTTTATATTATAGGAAGTTCGGAAATCTTTTCTAAAATAAAAAAGAAAAAACTAAATGCTACCGCACATTTAGCTTTTCAAAAATCATGAATAATTTTTACTTAATTAAGTTAAATATAGTATACTACTATTTTTATTATATGTCAATTTTTTTTTGATATTCAATTTCAAAAAAAGTGAAAATAAAATTTATATATTAATTAAAGGTAACCTAGGATTGCCAAACTCAAATCCCATTTTATTCAAAGCAGCTTTAACAGGAATAGGATTAACTTTAGCAAACAAATCATTTATTAAAGGAATACTTTCTAATTGCATATTTTTAGCCATGTCAACATCACCATTTAAAAAATTCCAAACCATATCATGTGTAAATTTAGGTTTAATATTAGATAACACAGAAATAACACCCAATCCACCCAAAGAGCAAATAGGAATTGATTGGTCATCATTGCCAGAATAAATATGTAAATTATCCCCACACAAATGGGCAATTTCTGCAACTTGTGAAATGTTCCCGACTTGCTTCTTTTATAGCAACAATATTATCAATTTTTGAAAGTTCTAAACAGGTTACTGGTTCAATATTCATTCCAGTTCTACTAGGGACATTATATAAAACAATAGGAATATTAATGCTTTCAGCAATTGTTTTATAGTGTGCAATTAACCCTTTTTGAGTTGTTTTATTATAATATGGAGTAACAACTAAAACACCATCAACACCTAAAGATTCAGCAATTTTTGACATCTCAATTGCTTCTTTTGTGTTATTTGAACCAGTTCCAGCAATTATAGGTATTTCTCTTGAAGAAGTTTTATTTTTTTGTGCAATTTCAACAGCACATTTTATAACATCAATTTTTTCTTCTTTTGTCATTGTAGCACTTTCACCTGTTGTACCGCAAACAATTAAAGCATCAATATCATTATC
>CAKOWP010000086.1 GCA_934122385.1 uncultured Clostridia bacterium
TTCATATTCTTCTTTATTCATAGGCAAATTGATATAACTTTTCTCTTGATTTTTTTGTTTTTCTTGCCATTCTTCTACAGTCTCATCTTTTTTCTTTTCTTGTTCATATCTATTTCCATAAAAAGCAATATCAAAATTAATACTATCTTTTGATATAATAGGTGCAGCCGCATCATAAAAATATAATTTATCTTCACCTGTCAATTTAGAAATCTGCTTTGCCATTTTCTCTGAAGTCAATGGGCCTGTAGCAATTATAACTATCCCATCATCTGCATTTATTTCACTTTTTGAATCCACACTTTCTACCTCTTTGTGTATAATTTCTATTAATGGATTTGCTTCGATTTCCTCTGTTACCCTTTTTGCAAACAATTCTCTATCAACTGCTAATGCTTGACCTGCAGGAACTTGAGTTTCGTCAGCAATTCTAATTAATAAAGAATCTAATCTCCTCAATTCTTCTTTTAATAAGCCACATGCATTTGTTAGCAAGTTTGATTTAAATGAATTACTACATACTATCTCTGCCAAATTTTGATTTGAATGTGCTTCAGAATATTTAATTGGCTTCATTTCATATAATTTTACTTTTATTCCTGCTTTTGCAATTTGATATGCAGCCTCACACCCTGCAAGGCCTCCACCTATAATTGTAATACTATCTTTCTTCATCATCGTCCCTTTCTTGCTCCTCTTTTTCAAACTCTTTCCATGACTCTGATTCATGTGATTCCATATGTTCTCTTTTTTGAATTTCAAATCTCAACTCTGCTAATTGCTTCTTTTTTAAAATCATATCTTTTTTATCATATTCTAATCCTGATTTTTCTAGTTTTTCATATAGCTCTACAATACGTGTTAAAGCTTTTTCCATGTCAGCAACTCTATATATACTTGAATGATCAACCAAATCTAATAATGGATCTAACTCATCCCTTATTGTTTCTTCATATGTTTCTTCTTGTTTATTTTCAAATTTTTGCATCCAATTTTCCATAATATTTCCCCCATTATTATTATTTTGTAACAATTTCAATGTCTGTTTTGGAACCGATGTCTCAAACAGAACCGTCCCCAATGCGACATTAACTAAATAAATTCATAATATCATCTTTTGATAATTTATTAATAAAAGTAGTCTGCGTATTAAGCATATTATCAGTAAGTTCCGCCTTACGTTGTTGAAGTTCATAAATTTTCTCTTCAATTGAATCTTTTGTTATCAACTTGTACACTTGAACATTATTTTTCTGTCCAATTCTATACGCCCTATCTGTTGCCTGATTTTCTGCAGATAAATTCCACCATGGGTCATAATGTATAACCATATCTGCACCAATTAAATTTAGTCCTGTTCCACCTGCTTTTAATGATATTAAAAATACGCTTATATCTTTATTTTGATTAAACTCATCAACCAATTCTATTCTTTCGTCAACTTTTGTACTTCCTGTTAATTTAAAATATTTGATATCTCTTTTATTAAGTTCTTTTTCTAATATTTCAAACATTGAAGTATATGTTGAAAATAGCAAAATCTTGTGTCCTGCAGTTATACCATCCTCAACAATTTCCATACATTGGTCTAATTTACTACTTCCGCCTGTATAATCTTCTATAAATAAACCTGGATGACAACATATTTGTCTTAATCTTGTAAGTGCTGCAAGTATTTTTATTTGACTTCTTTCATATCCATTTGCACTAATTTCATCTTGCAATTCTTGTTTTGCTCGAACTAAATATGATAAATAAATATTTCTTTGTTCTTCTTCCATTTCATTATTTAAAACTGTGATTGTTTTTTCTGGTAATTCTGTTAAAACTTCTTTTTTAGTTCTTCTTAATACAAATGGTTCTATCAACATTTTTAATTTATTCATTGCATCACGGTCTTCATCTCTTACAATTGGCATTTCATATGTTGATTTAAATTCTTTGTAACTAAATAGATAGCCCGGCATTATCAAGTCAAATATTGACCACAATTCTGCTAATGAATTTTCTATTGGTGTTCCTGTTAATGCAAATCTTGTTTCTGCATTTAACATTTTTATTGCCTTTGCATTTTTGGTTGTATTATTTTTCAAATACTGTGCTTCATCTGCGATTATGTATTTAAAGCAATATTTTTTATCTTTGTACACATCAATATCTCTTTTTAGCAAATCATATGATGTTATGATTACATCATATTTTTCCAACTGATTGATTTCTGTTTTTCTCTCTGATGCAGTTCCTCTAATTACTTTCATTTTTAAATATGGTGCAAATTTTTCTATTTCATTTTTCCAGTTTAATGATAATGAGCTTGGAGATACTACTATACTTGTTTTCGCATCTTCTGTATTTTGCTTATAGTCTAGCAAAATTGAGATAATTTGAATTGTTTTTCCAAGTCCCATATCATCTGCAAGTATTCCTCCAAATTTATATCTATCAAGTGTTTTTAACCATTTAAAACCTGTTTTTTGATATGGTCTTAATATTGGTTCAACTTCTTCTGGTATTTTTTCGTCTTCATCCAATAAGTTTTTATCTAGCCCATTTATGATATTCTTATATTCTTTATTTTTTACTATTTCTGTGCCTTTTATTTCTTTTAAAAGCTGATTTAAATACAATGTTCTATTTACTGGCAGTCTAATTGTTCCACTCTCTAATTCTTTATAATCAACATCTGTTCCTGAAATTAACTTATCAATAAAATCAATTTCATTACTTTCTTGTAAATCAAGAAAACTTCCATCTTTTAATCTGTAATACTTTTTCTTTAATTTATATTTTTGCAAAATATCTTCCAATTGGTTCAAATCTATATTTAATTTGTCCATATCAATTTCTAGAAGATTATTTTCAACTCTTACACCAACTGTTCCTATTTTAGGTTTTGTAACCTCTTTTGATTTAAAATTTTCTGTTGCTAATACTTCGAATTTTTTCATATAATAATTGATATCATTTGTTAAAAATTCATAGATTTTATCCTCATCTGGTAATATAAATTTAAGATTTTGAACATCAAACATAAAACCAGTTTTTCTAAAAATATTCATTGCTTTAGTTTCTTCAATAAGATTTCTTGAGTATTTAAATTCTTTTTCCTCTTGTGAATTCAATGGATTAAATTCATTCTCTCCATAGCATAATCTTACATCTGCAACAAGATAATTATTTTTGTCATAATCTAAAAATACTTTTACTCCTAATTTCTCAGGTTCATATTCTTTTATCTCTTCCAATAATTCAGGTTCTATTTTTATAGCATTTTTCACTTTTGAAAGTACAACAGAAAACAGTTCTCCTAACTCATCTTTTCCAAGTGATATTTGTGTTAAAAAATTTTCTCTAAACACTTTTAATAATCTTAAAGTTGTATTTTCAAATTCTTTGTTACATCTATATAAATTTTCATCTGTTAACACATATTTATATTTTTTTCCGTTTAAAATTACAATTTTGAAAACATCAAAATCTGCTATAATTCTATATTCGTCATTGTCTATCTTTTCTAGTCTAAATGTTAAATCTGGATTTTGGTCTA
>CAKOWP010000087.1 GCA_934122385.1 uncultured Clostridia bacterium
CCACCATTTGAATATTGTGAAATAGAAGACATTATAGATTATGCAAAAGAAAAAAATGAAGACCCATTTGTATTAATTTTAGATGGAATAGAAGACCCACACAATTTGGGTTCAATAATAAGAACGGCAGAAACTGCCGGAGTTCATGGAGTAATAATACCAAAAAGAAGAGCTGCAGCAGTAAATAGCACAGTAAACAAGACATCAGCGGGAGCAGTAGAACATATGCATATTGCTAGAGTTACAAATATTTCAGATGCAATTCAAAAACTAAAAGATGCCGGTCTATGGATATGTGGAACAGACATAAATACAGAAAAATATTATTATGATCAAGATTTAACAGGACCATTGGGCATTGTTATAGGAAATGAAGGAAGCGGAATGAGTGACAAAGTAAGAAAAAATTGTGACTTTTTAGTAAAAATTCCTATGAAAGGAAAAGTAACATCATTAAATGCCTCAGTGTCAACTGGAATTGTAGTATATGAAGCAGTTGAACAAAAATTAAGAAAAACTATTGATTAAAAAAACAAAAAAATATATAATAAAAATATACTAAAATTAGTATATAGGAGGAAATTTAAAGATGAATATGATGGCAAGAAAAACAAGAATAGCAATGATAACAGTTGCAATTTCATTATTAGTTATCACTATAATAGGAATATTAGTTTTTTTATATTTAGAAACAGATGCATTTAAAACAAATGAAACATTATTTACAAAATATCTAGCACAGAACTTTGAAGAACTTGATAATCTGAAAAATAACAGCAGTTCAACAACAAAAAGCCTATTGGAAAATAGTAAATATACATCAAAAATAGATGGACAAATAGAATATATAGAAAATAAAGACACAAGTGACGAAAATAAAAACAGCGGTGTAAATGACATCAAGTTAAAAATCAACGAGCAAAAAGACAATCAAAATAAATATAAATATTATGATATGGCCATCCAAAATGAAAACGAAAAATTGCTTGGAGTAGAATATATTAAAACACAAGGAAAACAGGGGATTAGATTAAATGGAATACAACAATTTGTTTCAACTCAAAATGAAGAAAATGAAATTTTGAAAGAATTTAATATTAAAACAATAGACAAATTGACATCAAGCATAGACATAGACTCAATAATAAGTTTTTCGGAAGAAGAAAAACAAACAATAAAAAACAATTATATGAATATATTAAAAAACAATATATCAAAAGACAAGTATCACAAGCAATCAAATGCACTAATAACGGTAAATAATAAAGATATACAAACAAATGCATATTATATTAGTATGACATTAGAAGAATATAATAATTTATATGTTAAAATGTTACAACAATTGGAAAATGATGAAACTTTATTAGCAAAAATTGATGCAATAGAAGAACAATTAAAAGAATATAATGCTGAAGAAAATTTGAAAGATAAAATTATAGAAAAAATAAATGAAAAAATAAAAAACATTCAAGATAATAACATAGGAAATGATGAAGTAAAAATAACAGTATATGAAAATAATGGAAAAACTGTTAGAACTTCAATAGAAAATGGTACAGACAAACTAGTTTTAGATTTTTATAATGAAGCATCAATAAAAATTACACAAACAAAAATGGAAGATGTGGTCAAAGAAAAAACAATCAAAATTGAAAAACAAAAAAAAGACACGCAAATCAATACAATGATAGAATATTCTAACTCAGAAGAAAATCAAGAAAAATATAATATAACACTTAATTATGAGGAAACAAATCAAAATAATAATATACAAAAAAATGTAGAACTATCAATATCAAATGATAAAAATCAAGCAAATTTGAAAATAAATGATACTATTAATATAGTAGACGAATTTGAAAATGAAATTACATTAAATGAAGATAATGTAAATATAGACAAACTAGAAGATGAACAAAAAAGTTCAATTTCGGAAATATTAAACGAAAATTATAGAACTCAATTATCAAATGTTCAATCAGTTGCAAACATTAATGATTATAAAAGAATGCTACAAAATTTAGGAATTATTAAAAATGATGCAGTAGAACTTCCGAGTGAGGAAGAAATTACAGACACTGAAAGAAAAAGGTTTAATTCACAATTTGAATTTTTTGCAAGTGAAAATTTAACTTCAAATAATATAACTGAATTGCTTAATACAGCAACAAATAATTTAGGAGATATTAAAGTCGTATTAAAAGATGGAAATATTGAAGATTTGGATGCGGATAAACTAAAATCTTCGAACGATTCATATGAGTATAAAAAAAGTATATCAGAAATACTTCTATATATAAAACGTAATTCTAATAACGAAGAAAAGTCCAAAAATCTAAATGAGTATTTGAAAGATGAAAATAATAATAAGTATACAGCTTCTATAGAATATGATAATGATGGACTTACTAGTTTGATAAGAATAAAATTGCAAGAAGAAAATTAAAAAGTGGGCATTTGTCCACTTTTATTGTATTATAGAAATGTATATATGCATATGATTTGAAACACTTTCTCGGTTCAATACGCAACATAAGAATTTCTAAAATAAATTGATGGCTTCTTCCACTTAGTCCTCGCTTCGCTCGACGTGAACGCTTTCCATAAATTTATTTAAGAAATTCTAATATTGCTCTAATCACATTCGAAAAGTTTAAAATCATATACATATATACATTTTTGACCTGAGTGAGAGAGGCACGGTTTGATATTTTAGATTTTTTTTCTTCTAAATCTGTGAACTATGATATGGAAAAAAATACCAGAAAAAATATATAAAAAAAGTATTGACATTCATTTGAAATGGTGATAAACTAATATCCAGTTCACAAGTTTTTACAAAAATAAAAACAAATGAACACAGTATGTTTTTGGGGGTAAAAAAGTTAGAAATAATAATGCCAAAAACTGTCAAAAAAACTTTTTAAAAAAAATTTCAAAAAAGTGTTGACAAAGATAAAAACATATTGTATAATACAAATCGTTCACCGCGAGGGAGAACAAAAAGTACATTGAAAAGTAAACAGTAAATCCTTTAGAGAATAAACCGAAGCGGTATGATTTTTAAACCTAAAAATCAGTACCGAAAAAGTAAAATTTTTTAAAAGTTTTTAATTCAATAAAAAGCAAGAAGTTTAAGAGCTTGATAAAACACTTAAGTTTAGATTTAAAACAAAGAGTATAAATCTTTGAAATAAGAAACAAGTAGTGCAAGGAAAATAAGGAAGAATTTGTGAGATAGTACTAAATGTACATCGAACAAATTATGACGAAATTTGACATAGCAATACGAAGTTTATTATTACAAAAAAACAAGAGAGTTTGATCCTGGCTCAGGATAAACGCTGGCGGCGCACATAAGACATGCAAGTCGAACGGAAGTCG
>CAKOWP010000088.1 GCA_934122385.1 uncultured Clostridia bacterium
CCATTTCCACCTGCAAATGCTCCCGCTATAAATATTGTTGCTATTGTTATCAAAAATGGAAATCTTCCATTACATGGAACAAAGTTATTTGTTAGTATTGCAATTAGCCTTTCTCTTGGTGAATCTATAATTCTGCATCCTGTTACTCCACACGCATTACACCCAAAACCCATGCACATTGTTATCATTTGTTTTCCACTACAGCAAGCCTTTTTAAAGAATCCATCCATATTAAATGCAATTCGTGGAAGATATCCCAAGTCTTCTAGTATTGTGAATAGTGGGAAGAATATAGCCATTGGTGGTAACATTACTGCAACTATCCAAGTTAATGTTTTATACACTCCATTTATTAACATATCTGAAAGCCATATTGGGCAATGTACATTATTTGCAAAATGTACTAATTTGTCTTGTAACCAATTGAATACACTGAATAACCACTCTGATGGATAATTTGCTCCTACTATGGTTATCCAAAAAATAAGACCTAAAAATAGTATCATTATTGGAATTCCAAATATTTTTGATGTTAAAATTTTGTCTATTTTTAGGTCTCTTTCTCTATAATTTTTGTTTTCAAATGTGCATACTTCTTTTGATGTTTCTTCTGCTTTTTTCATTATATCTGCAACTATTTTATCCTTAAAATTTTTTGAGTTAATCTCTCTTGTTTTTAAATTTTCTTTTGCTTCTATTACTGACTGTTGAATTTCTTGGTCTTCTAGGTCTAATTCTAAATTTTCTTGTATTGATTTTAATATTTTTTCTTCTCCATCTATTAGTTTTATCGCTATCCATCTGCATAATTTTTTTGATATTTTATTTTTCTCAACTTTTATTTCTGTTACTATATTTCTTTTTTCTGAATATTCATTAACTAATAAATCTTTATCAAGTTTCTCCACTATTTTTTCAAGATTTTCTTCTATTTCTTGTTCATATATAACTGTTTTGGTATGTGGTTTTATTTCACCTTCACATACTTTGTATATTGTATTTTTTAGATTTTCTAGTGTTTGTTTTTCTCTTGCAATTGTTCCTACAACAGGTACTCCTAACAAATCTTCTAATTTTTTTAAATCAATTTTTATTTTTTTCTTTTTTGCTTCATCTAATAAATTTACACAAACTATTATGTTATCTGTTATTTCCATAATTTGATATACTAAATTTAAATTTCTTTCTAAACATGTGCTGTCAACTACAATTACTGTTGCATCTGGGTTTCCAAAACATATATAATCTCTTGCAATTTCTTCTTCTTCTGAGTTTGACATTATTGAATATGTGCCTGGAATGTCAACAAATGTGAATTCTTTGTCATTAATTATTGCTTTTCCTGTTGCGTTTGCTACTGTTTTTCCTGTCCAGTTTCCTGTGTGTTGATGCATTCCTGTTAAACTGTTGAATATTGTTGATTTTCCTACGTTTGGGTTTCCTGCTAATGCTACTGTGTATGTATTTTTCACAAGCTCACCACCTTAAATTTTATTATTACAATATATGTTTTGGTTTTGAGTTTATGAATTATATTCCGTGATATTTTTGAATTTCATTCCTATATTTTTTTAATTCTTATTCCGTTACATTGTCAAAAAGTTTAGTTCATACCAAACTAAACTTTAATAAAATTATCCAAAATCATTTTAACAGCTTCTGTTGAATCCAATTGTAATACCTTATTTGCAAGATTCTCACACTCTCCAAGGCTCAATTCAGTTATTAACTTTCTAGCTTTCAAAATCTTATTAGCATTCATAGAAAACTCATCAAGTCCAAGACCAACAAGCAACGGTATAAACTTAACGTCACCAGCCGCTTCTCCGCACATACCGCATAAAATATCATTTTTATGAGCGCCATCAATAGCAGATTTAATCAAACGAATTACTGCTGGATTAAAATGAGAATACAAATTTGCAAGTTTCTCATTACCTCTCTCAACAGCAATAGTATATTGAATCAAATCATTTGTCCCTATACTAAAAAAATCACACTCTTTTGCAAATTCGTCTGCCATTACTGCAGATGACGGAATTTCAACCATAATTCCAACTTCTATATTTTCATTAAATTTTATATTTTTTGTTTTTAATTCCTGTTTTACTTCTTCAATAATCTCTTTAGATTTTCGTAATTCTTCAATTGACGAAATCATTGGAAGCATTATTGCAACATTTCCATAACTACTTGCTCTCAAAATAGCCCTTAACTGAACCTTAAACAAATCAACATTATCTAGATAAATTCTAATCGCTCTATAACCTAAAAATGGATTTTCTTCCTTTGGTAATTTCATATATTTTAAGTCTTTATCTCCGCCAATATCTAATGTCCTTATAACAAGTCTTTTATTTTCTAGACTTTCCGCAATTTTTTTATATGCCTCAAATTGTTCTTCTTCTGATGGAAAATCTTTTGCATCCATATACAAAAATTCACTTCTTAGAAGCCCTACACCTTCTGCCGTATTATCAATTACAATTTGAATGTCTTGTGGCCCTCCAATATTTGCTAAAAGCTCAACCTGATGTCCATCTTTTGTTATTGCCTTTTTATTTTTATATTTTTCTAATTCTTGCTTTTCTTGTTTTATATTCTCTTGATTTTTTGTTAATTCTTCGATTTTCTCTTGTGTTGGATTTAAAAATATTTCTCCTGTTGCTCCATTTAATGCTATAAAATCATTTTCTTTTATATTTTCAAAAATATGCTTTATACCAACAATTGCAGGAATTTCATTTGTTCTTGCAATTATGGCCATATGAGAATTAACGCCACCAATTTCTGTAATAATTCCAGAAATGTTCTTTAAGTTCATTTTTGCAGTATCTGATGTTGATAGTTCTTTTGCAACAAGTATTGTTTTTTCAGGTAATTTTGATAAATCAATTTCTTCTATTTTTAATAATTTTGCTAATATTCTTTTTTTCATATCCTCTATATCTCTGCTTCGTGCAGCCATATATGGGTCATCCATTTCTTCAAATGTTTTTATTATTTGATTTAGTCCTTTTTCTACCGCATATGCACTATTACATTTTTCTTGTTCAATTATTTTGATAGTTTCTTGAATTAAACTGGGGTCTTGCAATATCATTAAATATGCTTGCATTATTTCTTTTTCTGTTCCATCTATATTCTTGATTAATTTTTCTATTTCACTTTCTACTTCTTTTACTGCATTATATATTTGTTGCTTTTCTGCTGAAATATCTTCAATTTTTTGCTTTTCTATTTTTAATTCATTTTCTTTTAAAATTACTACTTTTCCAAGTCCTATTCCCTCAGAAATTCCTTTTCCAACAAGCATACAATTACCTTCTTTCAAGTATTTTTTAATTTATAATATTCAACAAATTTGAAAATATAT
>CAKOWP010000089.1 GCA_934122385.1 uncultured Clostridia bacterium
ATGGTGGTCGTTATAGGGCTCGAACCTATGACCCCCTGCTTGTAAGGCAGATGCTCTCCCAGCTGAGCTAAACGACCATGTCCTTTCGACATTGACTAGTATACAAGATTTAAAATAAAATGTCAATACTTTTATAAAAAAAATTCAAAAAAATTTATAAAAATTTTAAAAAACTTGATTTTAACCTGAAAATGTAATAAGATATTTAAAGAAAAATGCATATATTTTGGAATTTTAATTTATATTAATTAATAAAATAGTTATAGAGCAAAAAGTCTACATGAAAATAGGCTCATAACAAAATATATGTAGGAGGAACAAAAGAAAATGAAAAATGCAAGAACAAAGAGAGAAGAGAAAAGGACAATGCTTAAAAAAGACATATTATTAAGACAAATAATTTTTGGTGTTTTAATAATTGCTTTAATAATAATATTAGTTTTTCTATTTAATCAAGTTTATAACAAATTAAAGCGTAAGAAAAATTTTGAAAGTGATGTTGCATCATTTTCGGCGAAAAATGAAAAGACAGTGTTTTCTATAGATAAGATAGTTTTTTTTAGTAGTTGCGATTCAAAAAATAAGACAAGCTCACAAACTAATTTTACAATAGAAAATTTATATGCATACACAGACATTGCAATTTTTTTAAATAATAATTCTTTACAAGAAGAAAATGAGAAAAAACAAAATGAAGAAGAAAACACAAATACAGAAGAAAATAATGTTGAAATAGATGCTGAAAAATCAAAAGAAAAGAATACAGCAGAAAATACATTAAAAAACGTAAAAATAACAAACATAAAATTTACAAAACAACCAGAATTAGGAACAGGAAACTTATATTATAAAAATGTGAATGATTTTGCCAAAAGTGAAATAAACGAAAATAATAAAATTGAAAATGAATTACAATTTGAAACAACATCAGCAAGTGAAACAGACTTAAGTAAGCCAGTGCTATACAACAATTGTGCAAACCCAATAACATTAAGCTATGTAAATCAAAATATCAAAACAGACTATACAATGACAGACACACAAAATCCAATAACATATAATGGAAAGCTATTAAAAAGATGTGGAGTTTCAGTAAAATCAATAAATACATCAATATCATTTGATATAGAAATAGAAAACAATAAAAATCACAAATTTAGAACAACTGTATATTTTGATATACCATATGAAAATGAAGAAAAGTCAATAAATGATGGAAGTATTGTTGTAGAAAGTAAAACAAATTTCAATTTTTATAGATATGAATAATATAGAAAAACAAATTTCTTGACGTTGCATGGGTTTAGTATAGAATATAAATATGTTTATAGAAATAAAAACAAATGAAAGGATATGTTTTAGAATGAAAGAAAAACAAAAAATATCAGAAGAATTAAAACAAAAATATCATAAATGCGAAGAAGTTACAAACTTTAAGCAAATGTTAGATAGGTCAGCAGAAATTTACAAAACACGAACAGCATTTAAATTAAAAGATAAAGATGGAAAAATTTATGACAAAACATATGAAGAATTAAAAGCAGATGTAACAGTACTAGGGACAAGCTTAATTGAAAATGGACTTTTAAATAAAAGAATTGCAGTTATAGGGAAAAATTCATATAAATGGGCAATATCATATTTAGCTGCATCAATAGTAGGAGTAGTTGTGCCAATTGATAAAGAATTACATTCAGATGATGTGATTAACTTTATGAATGTTTCTGAAAGTAAATGCATTTTAGGAGATAGCAAAAATTTAAAGAAAATAAATGAAAATATTGAAAAATTAGAAAATAAAGAAACATTATTTATTGATTTTGATAGTAAAATACAAGAAGGTAATTCATTATCATTTGAGGTTCAAATGGAAAGTGGAAAAACTTTGGTAGAAGAAGGAAATACAGAATTTGATAAAATAACAGTAAATCCTGACGAATTAAAGATATTATTATTTACATCAGGAACAACAGGAAATGCCAAAGGAGTATGTTTATCACAAAGAAATATCTGCTCAAATATTTTATCAATATATGGAATAGTAAAAGTAAAAAGAAGTGACTTATTTTTCTCAATTTTACCATTGCATCATACATATGAATGTACAATAGGATTTTTATTGCCATTATATAGTGGTGCAAGTATTTGCCATTGTGAAGGCTTAAGATATATAACAAGCAACATGCTAGAATATCACCCATCAGTTATATTATGTGTGCCATTGCTTTTAGAAAAAATGTATCAAAAAATAATGAAGAGCATACAAAAAACATTGCCTAAAAAATATACAGAAAATTTAAAAGAAAATGAAAATATAATTGATAAATTGCCATTCTATATTAAAGGAATAGTAAAAAGAAAAGTTAAAAATTCACTTGGTGGAAGATTAAGAGTATTTATAGTAGGAGCTGCAGCTGTAAATCCAGAAATAGCAGATACATTTGACAAATTGGGATTAAATTCATTGCAAGGATATGGTTTAACAGAATGTGCACCATTAGTTGCAGGGAACACAGATTTCTTTAAAAGAAATGATAGTGCAGGTTTGCCAATACCAAATGTAGAATACAAAATTGATAATCCAGACAGTGAAGGCGTTGGAGAAATAATAGTAAAAGGACCAAATGTAATGCTAGGTTATTACAATATGCCAGAAGAGACTGCAAAAGTTTTAAAAGACGGTTGGTTCCATACAGGAGATTTAGGAAAAATTGATGAAAATGGATTTTTATATATTACAGGTAGATGTAAAAGCGTTATAGTAACAAAAAACGGAAAAAATATTTATCCAGAAGAAATTGAAGCATATTTAAATGATAGCCCTTTAATCTCAGAAGCGTTAGTTATGGGAATTCAAAAAGAAAATGATGATGAGACATATGTTAATGCTCAAATTTTCCCTAATATGGATGCTATAAAAGAATATTTGAAGGGGACAGTTCCAACAAAAGAAGAAGTTAAGAAAATTATGGCTGATGTAGTTTCTGGCGTTAATAGTAAAATACCTAATTATAAACATATTAAGAATTTTGCTGTTAGGGATAAAGAGTTTGAAAAAACAACTACTCAGAAAATCAAGAGATATGGAGATAATATGAAAAAATGAACCATTGGGGACGTTGTGAACCATTGGGGACGTTGTTAAATTGGTTGAAATCCTTTTGGATTTCAACCAATTTAACAACGTCCCCAATGGTTCATTATGTCTTATAAAGGATTAGCAACATCCTCTATTTCCACCGCAACAGCAGCAGATTATTAATATTAATAGTATGATACAGCAGCAGTCATCACCAAATCCGAATCCGCCACCACAACCTCTGTTCTCTGGCATAGTCTAGACCCCCTTTCCAAGCAAAAACT
>CAKOWP010000090.1 GCA_934122385.1 uncultured Clostridia bacterium
TGATCTAGAAATAGTTCAGAAAGGAATAAAACATGGGAAAAGTTTTAAAAATAAGAGAAGTAGGAGATCCTATTCTTCAAAAAAAATGTGATGAAATAGATATAAAGAACATAAATAGAGAAATTTTAGACATCATAGAAGATTTAAAAGCAACATTGAAATTCGGTACAGGACTAGGCATAGCCGCACCGCAAATAGGAGTAAATAAGAGAATAATTGTAGTAGGGGCTAAAAAAGAAAACATAAAATATAATGATGCAGAAGAAATACCAATAACTGCAATGATAAATCCAATTTGGAAAAAAATATCAGAAGATACTGACATACAATATGAAGGATGCATGAGTGTTCCAGTAATTAGGGGAAAAGTAGAAAGATATAAAAATATAGAATTAACTTATTTTAACGAAAATGGAGAAAAAATTGTAAGACAAGTGAATGGATTTTTTGCAAGACTTGTTCAACATGAATGTGACCACTTAGATGGAATTGTATTTTTAGAAAAAGTAAAAGAACATAATGGTTTTGCAACAGTTGATAATATAAATAAATATAATTTAAGAGATAAAGAAAGAATTTAGACATGAAAATTTATAATATTAAACCAGAAGATTATAAAATAAAAATAGTTATGTAAGGTGAAAACATGAAATTACCTACAAGTATAGAAAATAGACTAAATGAAAACATTGTAGAAAATGCAAGGTTAGAATTAAAGAAAAATTGGAATCCAGAGCCAATATTACATACTATATGTGCGTTTGCAAATGATATAGATAATTGGGGTGGTGGATATATCTTAATTGGTGTCGAAGAAGAAAATGTAAGTTATCCAGGACCAGACCGTTCAATAAGTGAGAAATCAATTGAAAATAAAAATATGATAGCAAGAAAATATAGGAATCGTAGAATTGGAGAATTTTTAAAAGAATTGAAATTAACAGAGGGCAGAAATACAGGGATTCCTAAAATAAAGAGATCATTGAAAAATAATGGTTCAAAAGAACCAAAATTTGAGACGAATGATACAAGAGATTATTTTATTACTACAATATTTATGCATGATGGATTTGAAAATGAAATAAAAGACCGACCAAGAACCGACTAAGTTAAGTGAACAAGAAATAAAGATATTAGAATTTTGTAAAGAGCCACATAGTAAAAAAAGTAATAAAAACAATAAGAGAAGTTCATCCTTATGAAGAACCAGCAATAGATATTATTCCGCTCATAAATGAAGAGGATTTATAAATAATAAAATATAAGTGTAAGGAGGATAAAATATGAATTATAAACTAAACATAAATAATTGGATTTCTGTATAAATGAAATAAACGTAAGATATCCAGAAAAAGGATATTTTTCAAATCTTGAATGCGAAGAATTATGCTACGTTTTAGAAGGAAAAGGAACAATTTATAAAAGAGATGATAAAGATTTTGGGTTTGAAAAAGGAGATATTATATTCATAAATAAAAATGACATTTATTATTGGGAAGGTTCATTTAAACTTGCAATTATATGTACTCCAGCATGGAATAAAGAACAATGTAAATTATTTGATAAATAAATTTAAAAATATAGAGGTGTTATATGGAATATATAGATATATTTGATGAAAACAATAATCCAATAGGAGAGAAAAAAGAAAAACAACATGCACACGAAGATGGAAACTTTCATAGAACTGTGCATGTTTGGATAATAAATGACAAAAACGAATTATTATTGCAAAAAAGAAGTGCAACAAAAAAGACACATCCTAATTGTTGGGATATATCTGGAGCAGGACATATAAAAGCGGGAGAAACCATAAGTGATGGAGCAATTAGAGAATTAAAAGAAGAATTAGGAGTAGAAATAGAAGAAAAAGATTTGCAATATATTACAACAATAAAAAGCACAAAGAACCCTAAAAATATGGAATTTCAATATGTATATTTATTGAGATGTAATAAAAAAATAGAAGAATACATTTTTGAAGATGTAGAAGTATCAGATGTTAAATATATTTTCTATAAAGATTTAGAAAAAATGGTAGAAGAGAAAGTTGAAGGCTTGCTAATACACGTTGAAGAATATAAAAGTCTTTTTAAATATATTACAAATAAAAACATAAATATAAGGACATGTACTACTAGTGATGTTGATTCAATTTACAACATTCAAAATATTGTAATAGATAATTTTAAAGAAGAAGAAAAAGGATATTTTTTACCGTTTAAAAAAGAAACATATTTAAGAATAGTTAATGAACCTATAAATGATGGCGAAATATATGGTGCTTTTTTAGATGACAAAATGATTGCATGGATATTCTTATCAGTTTCAAATAGAATGAAAGAATTAAAACAAATGATTCCGAATTTAGAAGGAAGTTGTGCTGATATAGATGGAGTTATTGTATTACCAGAATATAGGGGATATGGACTACAAAAAATATTAGTAAAACATCTTGAGAAGATAGCGAAAGAAAAAGAAATAAAAAATATTATTGCAGAAGTAACTTTTGGTAATGTTTATAGTTTAAGAAATTTAAATGATTTAGGCTATGAGGAACAGACTTGGTATCAAAAAGATAAAAATATTAAAAGATATATTTTGTTAAAAAAATTAGGAGAAGTTGAAAATGAATAATAATATTAAACCAATAATATTTGATTTAGATGAAGTAAGAAGCAAGGCTGAAAATGGAGACAAATTTGCATGCTATATTTTAGGCAGAAGTTATGATAGTGAAGAAAATGGAGCAGAGCAAAGTTTTGAAAAAGCGATGCACTGGTATGAAAAAGGAAAAGAATTAGGAGATCCTCGTTGTGCTTACGGAGTTGGCGCTTGTTATTATTTTGGAGACGGAGTAGAACAAGATAAAGAAAAAGCAAAACAGATACATAATGAGGCTTATGAATCTCTATTAAGTCTTATAAATGAAGAACAAGAAAGTCCGAGAAGACAAGCATTTTCTAAATTTTGTTTAGGTGCTTATTACTATTTTGGATTCGGAAATATTGAAAGAAATGAAAATAAAGCATTTGAATTAATACATGATTGTGCAATGCAAGGGCATCTTCCAGCAATTTATGATTTAGGGGCAAATTTTTATTATAATGGTGTTGGAACAAAGAAAAACTTAAAACTATCTGAATATTATTTAAAGATGGCAGTTAATGCAGGATTGCCAAGAGCAAAAGCTAAGTTTGAACAATACAAAGATACATATGATAGAGAGATTGAAAAATAGTTAATTTAGGAGGTATAATAAATGGAAAATTATTTTATAATACATGGCTCATTTGGAAGTCCATTTGGAAATTGGTTTAGTTGGTTACATGATTTTATAGA
>CAKOWP010000091.1 GCA_934122385.1 uncultured Clostridia bacterium
TTTAGTAAAAAAATTAATTAATTTACGAGTATTTGAAGATGAAAATGGAAAAATGAACAAATCATTAAAAGATGTTAATGGTTCATTACTTTTGGTTTCTCAGTTTACATTATATGCTGATTGTTCTAGTGGAAACAGACCATCTTTTACAGATGCTGCAAAACCTGATTTTGCAAATGAATTATATGAGTATATTATTGAAGAATGTAAGAAACAAGTTGAAATTGTTGAAACCGGCGTTTTTGGTGCTGATATGAAAGTTGGTTTAGTAAATGATGGACCAGTTACAATAATGTTGGAAAAAAATGTAAAATAATTTGACATAAAATATGAAATGTGCTATAATAAAAGTGGTTTAACCAATAGAATTTTATTTCCATCACCTAATAATGTGGCAGTAGAAAAATTTTAAGTATTCCATTATTGGTTAACACGTGACTTATAATGTATTGGGGAAATGGATATTTAATTGTGATGGAAACTCTGCTTGATTAATTCAGGCAGAGAATTTTTTTTGTAATAGAATAAAAAACCTCGGGAATATTAAAACTTCCGAGGTTTGTATATTTTGCATAAAAGCATATTATCTCTAGCTAAATTACAAAGGCTGATTTATCAATAAAAAATGGCAATTTTGTATATTATAAGATTATTATATTCTAGATGTAAGTAATGATTAAAAGAATATAAATTATATAAAAAGTTAGTTAAGAATTATTGATTTTATGAAGTATTATGATATAAATAGTTTTAATATTGAAATGGAGTAATGTTCAAATAAATAGTAGGGAGATGAATTGAAAAAATGAAATTTGTAGTTCAAAGAGTAAAAAATGCACAGGTTGATGTGGATAATAAAACAGTTGGAAAAATAGACAATGGATTTTTAGTATTAATTGGTATAACGCATACAGATACTAAAGAAATAGCAGATTATTTAGTAAAAAAATTAATTAATTTAAGAGTTTTTGAAGATGAAAATGGAAAAATGAATAATTCAAAGTACAATCTTTTTATTTCAAAGTGCAAAAATTGCACTTTGGAAGAACAAGCAATTATTAATATATTAAAAGTTAATTCAACGATAACTCAAGAAGAAATAGCAAAACAAATTAATAGTAAGTTATCGAGATGATTACAAGTCGTTATGTACGATAAAATGAACAAATTATGTATAGTTGATAAAAGTAAGAATTTATGTTAAAATAATTAATAGGAAGTATTTTGATTTACTATTTTTATAAAGCAGGAGGAAAAAAATATGCATAATGTGTTCGAGAAGAAAAGTGCGGAGGAACTGCAGGTACAACTATCCGATGGGCGGATAATGCTTTTGGAAGACCTTGTTATGGATTATGAAAAACTTTTGAAGAAGAAATCTTCAAAAAAGAAATCTTCAAAAAAGGTTATATCCGAGAGCAAGAACGACAAGGCAATGACACAAGAACTGAAAGTAGGCGAATGGTTTCGCATTGACAGAGATATTATCGCCAAAAATAGAGAAGAAATTCATCGCAAGTGCAATGAGGCAGGAACTAACGGTAAAGAACTTTGGGAGAGATTCGAAAAGTCGAATAAAATCGCTGATGAGAATCACGACCAATATCCTCGCTTAATTGAAACATATATCTTTGACCATGACTGGGACTACAAAACGGAACAGGAAATGCGAGATATGTGTGAAGATGTAGGTGATGGAATGTGTGATGAGGTTATCTGTGATTTAGAGCTGCAGATGCGAATTTGCAATGGAGAATCTGTGAATGATTTAGTCCAAAAGGCTGATAAACTTCCACATGTAAGAGTTATAAAACTTAGAAATGGAGGAACTGGCAATTTTGGTGGCGGTACTAATAGCAGTTTCGATACTTCACCCGCAGACCTTTACAGGGGCAAATTCTCTCCTAGTTACAAGTACTACGCCTGCACACCATATGCGTTTCGCGGAGTGCCTTCGTAGCACTGAACACTGTTTCGTGTTACTTAAACCGAAACAAAACTAAATTTAAGGGGAGAAATTTCCCCTTAAATTATTTAAAAAGTAGGAAGTAAAGATTTGTGAATAATTTAAGTTTAATACCAAAAATAGAAAAATATATATAATATATGATTATAATATTATTGAAATTACCACGAACTGAAAAATATAGTAGATACAGAAATATTTTCAAAGAATTTGCATACGAATAATGCATAATAATAAATGGATTGACGATAAAAAGTATAAACATAGTAGTTATACAACATTTAAAGTGTATCAACCTATATTTATAGTTGTTATGAAATAAAATGTAGCAAACAATAATAAAAAACCTCGGAAGCATTGAAACTTCTGAGGTTTGATATTTTTGTATAAAAAGCATATTATCTTTTTGAGAATTGTGGAGCTTTTCTTGCTTTTTTAAGACCGTATTTTTTTCTTTCTTTCATACGAGGATCTCTTGTTAAGAATCCGTTTGATTTTAAAGCAGGTCTATATTCGATATTAGCAGCATTTAATGCTCTAGCAATACCATGTCTAATAGCTCCAGCTTGACCTGTAAATCCACCACCTTGAACTGAACAAATAACATCATATTTATCAGTTGTGTTTGTAACTGTAAGTGGTTGTCTTACTATAACTTTTAAAGTTTCTAATCCGAAAAATTCATCAATATCTTTACCATTAATAGTAATTTTTCCAGATCCTTCAACTAATCTAACTCTGGCAATTGAAGATTTTCTTCTTCCTGTTCCAGCGTAAACTATTTTTTCTGATTTAGCCATATTATTTTACCTCCCATACTTCTGGTTTTTGTGCTTGATTTTCATGTTCTGCTCCTGCATAAACTCTTAATTTTTTAAGTTGAGCTCTTCCTAAAGAGTTGTGTGGTAACATTCCTTTAATAGCTAATGTCATAGCTTTTTCTGGATTTTTTTCTAACATTACTCTTGCTGGAGTTTCTTTCATTCCACCAATGTATCCTGAGTGGTGTCTATAAATTTTTTGATCCATTTTGTTTCCTGTTAAAATAACGTCTTTAGCATTTAATACTATAACGTGATCACCTGTATCGATATTAGGTGTAAATGTTGGTTTGTGTTTTCCTCTTAATAATTTTGCAGCTTCTGTTGCAACTCTACCTAATGGTTTGTTTGCTGCATCAATTATGTACCATTTGCTTTCTATTTCAGCCTTTTTTGGGCTATATGTTGTATTATTCATGGTAATAATTACCCTCCCTATTATTTTTATTTTTTATTTTTATATATGACATTTAAATTATAACTACCGGGGAGAAGTTCTAATTTAAATCATATTCTACATAATGCTTAAATATTTTATTACAAAAAAGGG
>CAKOWP010000092.1 GCA_934122385.1 uncultured Clostridia bacterium
TCAAATGTAGGAGACCAACCAATAAATGAAGAAATACTTCAAGGAGCAAAAAATAGAGTGAAAAATCTAAAAGAATACGCTTCAAAAAACAATATAAAAGCAGACTTTTATATTTCAAGTGAAGCAGGCATCACAGATTCTTTAGGAGAATGGATTGACATAAATGCAGTAGTTGTGGAAGATTCAAAAGGATTCCAAAGTATAGGAACAAGCCAAGGATTTCCAATTCCTGATAAATACATTGAAGAAATTAAGGCAACAGAACTTGGAAAAGTTATGGACAAGATATTTGATGGACAAGAATTAGGCAAAGGAAAAGGCGGAATAAGTTACTTAACAAAAAATGAAGTATCAAGAATTGATTTAACAAGAAATGCATTCATTATGGCACTAACAAAACATATTAATGGAGATATATGGAGATAAGGAGAATATGTAAAAATACACTTAAGAATAATAGAGATTTACTAAAGACTTTATAATAAAGAAAATGGGGGAATTATATATGAGAGAACATCAATTAATAGACATAGAAAAAATATTAGTAAATCCAGAAAATCCAAGACACACACAAATTATGATAGCGGATGAACTTTTTATAATGCAACAATTAGTAAGAAATCCTAAAGAAGCAAAAGCAATGTATAAGTTAATTAATGATATTTATACAAACGGTTGGTATCCACAGTCAATAATTACAGTCACTTATGATAAGAAAAAAGAAAAATTTGTAGCCTGGGATGGTAATAGAAGATTGACAGCAATGAAAATCTTAAAAAGACCTCAATTAGTTGAATCATTTAAATATTTTTCATATACGCAAATAAGAAACATATATGCAATGAGTGCAGGAATTCAAGGAGAAGAATATTTTCAAATCCCTTGCTATGTTGCAGATTCTTTTAAAGAATGTTCAGGATATATAAGGAATATACATACAACTGATACAGGAGCTTTAAAATGGGATACAGCTTCAATAAAGAGATTTGAAGATAAAATGGGAGCAAAAAATATATTTTCTCAATTACAAGGATTCTGTAAGAAAGCATTTGAGGGAATTGACAATAATTTTTCAGTAAATAAATTTGAAAAGATTGTTTCTTCAAAAATTGGAAAAGAATATCTTAATATTTCTTTTGATAATAATGTTTTAATACCATTTTCTCCAATAAATGAATTGGACAAGAAAGTATTGAGAATTGTTCAAGACATTGCAAATGGAAAAATTACAAGTAATACAATAAAAAATAGTGCTAATATAGAAAAATATTTGTATGGCAATATCGAAAAAGTTTCTAATAAAAGTTTTGCAAATAGAGATAAAATAAATGAAAACACGAAAAACAGAAATGAACAAATGGAGATAGCTTCTAATAATATAGAAGAAAAACATAGTAATGCAAACGAAAGTGAACTTACTAAAAATAAAATAAATGAAAGTATATCATATAATAAAATTAGATTAACAAGAAAAGACAATAGCATTTTATTTAAAAATATTAATTGTAGAAAACTAAAATATAGTAATGAAAGAGCCAAAGGAATTAAAAATTTATGTTATGAAATTCAACATTTATCATTTGGAAATTTATATAAAAATTACCCAATAGCTTACTGCTTTTTAATACGATCATTACTAGAACAATCAAGCATCTATTTTTTAATTAATAAAGGAAAATGGGAAAAATGGAAAAAGGCAAATAATAATTTGGACTTGAGATTAGAGAAAATTATAAATAAAATTTCAATAGATAAACAAAATCTTATCGAGGATGATACTATTTTAAGGGCATGGGAGACATGCTTTGATAATGAAGGAGTAAAAAATTATTTGGATTTAGTAATTCATCATCCATATAAAGTTATTGCAAATGTAGAGGCAATAAAGACAATTACTGATATTGGAATATTTGCAATAATTCAATTTTTTATAAATAGTTAAAGTACTATAATGCAATTTTTATATAACTAATATATGTTTGAATCCAGAAAGTATAAAAGAAACAATAAGTAAAATAATAATGTTAATAAAAGAATATAAAAATATAATAAATTGATTAATTATGAAAAAGAAGAATTTGAAAATTAGAGTAAAACATTTAGAAGGGCATATGAATATAAATATTAAAAAAGTGAAACTCATTGTAACTATACCTGCTGAAAACACAGAAGAAGTAAGAAATGCAATATGTAAAGAGGGAACAGGAATTATAGGAAATTATACATATTGTACTGTGGCTACAAAATGTATTGGAACATTTAAACCTAATAGCAATGCTAATCCGTATATTGGTAAAAAAACAAACTAGAATATGTAGAAGAAGAAAAATTAGAAGTAATATGTGATATTACAATAGTAAAAAAAAGTATTAAAAACAATACGAGAAGTTCATCCTTATGAAGAACCAGTAATAGATATTATTCCACTAATTAATGAGGAAGATTTAATCTAATTTTGTGTAGAAAAAATAAATATAGATGTATTGGAGATAAAAATGGATATTTATGAAGAAATATATATAAAAAACAAAAAATTAATTGATGCTGCTATTGAACAAACAAAAAAATGTGACAATGACCCATTACATTTTATAGGACATACAATAGATGTTGTAAATTATGTAAAAGAGTTATTAGAAAAAATACCAGCAAACAAAGAAATATGTATTATATCAGCATACTGGCATGATGTAGGAAGAAGCATTATTGATAAAGGACATGAAGAAGAAAGTGGAAAAATGATAAAAGAAGAAATGAGCAGATTAGGATATGACAATAAAATGATAGAAGAATGTTATTCTGCAGTTATAAACCATAAAAGAGATTCGATTCCACCAACAATAGAAGGAAAAATCGTAAGAGATGCAGACAAAATTGCGTATATTGGAAAAAATAGGTGGAAAAGATGCATGGAAGAAAAACCAGAGGCACTTGATGAAATCATAACAGTTTATTTGCCAATTTTAAGAGATAAGATTTTAAGGTTAGAATATTCAAAAGAATTATTTGATAGAGATATGAATTCTTACATTAAAAAATATATTGATATTATTAAAGATGAAAATCAACTTTTAAATACTAAAAAATATTAGAGGAAAATTATGATAAAAAGATATAAACAAACAGAAATAGAAAAATTAGCAGAAATACTAAAAAATGATGGAGTAATAAGTGTTCCAACAGACACAGTATATGGAGTATGTGCCAGAATAAACTCAAAAAAAGCACATGACAATTTAGTAAAAGCAAAAAACAGACCAATTACAAAACCATTTCCAATAATGTGTTCAGATGAAGAACAAATAAAAAGTATAGCAATAGTAAATGAAAA
>CAKOWP010000093.1 GCA_934122385.1 uncultured Clostridia bacterium
TACATAATTTATTTGTGATGGTACACAGTTAAAGTGTTGTGCTAATTCATTTCTTTGTATTTCTATTAAATCACTTTCGTCCTCATCAAATAAATCTTTTATAAAATCTTCTATTACATCTGACATTCTCATTTTATCAGCCTCCCTTTAAATATTTTGTCTTTTTGTGCGTTTTACCAACTTTTTTTATTTTATTTTTCTCAGTCAGTCTTATTAAAAATATGCTCTTTTCGTCTTTGACTTTCTTTGACCTATATTTATATTATACTCAGGTTTTAAAATAATGCAATTTCATTTTTTGACCTTTTCTGACCTTATTTGATTTTTATTCTGTTATTTTCTTGTTTTATCTCTATTTTTCTCTCTTTTTTGTTATATTTTCTAATCTTTTTACATTTTCTTTTTGTTTTGACATTGGTACCCATGCAAAATATGATGTTACAAATTCTCCATATCTTGTTGTATCCTCAGTCTCCTCTTCTTCTCCATGTTTTATTGATTCTTCTTTGTTTTCTATTGTATGATTTTGTAAATCTTCACTTAATATTTGATTTTTGAATTTATTTTCCATAAAGCACATACCTCCAAATAAAGCATGTGCTTTTTTTAGGTTTTTATTCAATTTTAAAATTTATTTTTGGAAATTTTATGATTTTATTTATTATTTAAAATTATATATTTTGAATTTTAAATCCTTTAAAATTTAGGATTATATAGATTTATAAATTTGACCTCTATTCTCGGCCTTTGTTATTAGAATAATAAACTCATCTAGATTTTGTTCATAAATAATTCTATAATTGCCAACTCTAAGTCTGTATTCATTTTTACAACCTACCAATTTTTTTACGTCTCCATTAGGCAGGTTGTAAATTGCTTTATAGATTCGTATTTTTTGATTTTTATCCTGTTTTTCAATAAATTTGAGAGCTTTTGGTCTAATTTTTATCTTGTAAATCATCAAATGTCAACCCCTCTCTTTTTAGTACTTCTTCAAATGACACGGCATCTTTTAACTCTTGTTCCTTGGTTTCTTTGCTTTCCATTAGATAATCTAAATACATTACTTTTTCAGTAATATCCATATTATCAAGGATAACAGTTGGCTCTAATCTTAGCAATTCTGATTCAATTGCTTTTTCCATTAAAATTCTTATTGAATTTAAGCAATCCATACTAAGACGAGGTGTCATTTTTATTACATCTTTTATTGCTTGTATTTGCGCTTCAGACATAATATCAACTCCTTTCGTTTTATTCTTATCTTATCATAAAATAAAAAAATGTTATATCTTATTTTATAAATAACTTTATGTATATCATTATACCAACATTTTCTAAACTTTACAATACAAAACACAAATATTTATAAATTATATCTCATATACTTTAATATGGTGATTATATGTTTTCAAAATGTCATTTTTTAGTATTAAAAATAAAAAGAAATATTTTTGCACTGATATTTTTAGCCTTTGGAGCAAGTTTACTGCTATTTTCCAGTAGTAACCTACCTGCAATAAAAAAAGGACTATCATTATGGGCAAATTCGGTTGTACCTGCACTTTTTCCATTTTTTGTTGCTACAGAATTATTAATGAACACTAATTTTGTGACTGTTCTGGGAAGATTTTTAAATAGGATAATGAAACCTTTATTTAATATTAGAGGTGAAGGTTCATTCGGTTTTATAATGGGACTTATCAGTGGATATCCTGTTGGAGCAAAAATTGCTTGTGATTTTCGAGTTAATAATATTTGTTCTAAAGAAGAATGTGAAAGACTCTTGAGTTTTACAAATAACTCTGGCCCTTTATTTATATTTGGAACAGTTGGAATTAGTATGTTTGGTAACTCCACAATAGGCTTATTATTACTAATTACTCATATTCTTGCTTGTATTACTGTTGGCATAATTTTTAGATTTTGGAAATTTGGAAAACGCAGTCCTGATTATGTTAGCACTAAAACTTCTGCTTCTTCAAAATATAAAAATGTTACTTTTTCTAATTTAGGAGAAGTTCTTGGAAAAAGCATTACTAATAGCATTTCTACAATTTTAATGATAGGTGGTTTTGTTGTTATATTTTCAAGTATAATTTCAATTTTAAAATCTAGTGGTGTTTTAAGTAGTTTGGTTATATTGCTTACTCCTGCATTTAATTTTTTACATGTTGATAGTTCTTTTATTTATGGTATTTTGACTGGTTTACTTGAAATTACTAATGGTATTAGTTCTGTTTCTAGTATTAATATTAAATGTATTTCTGTTAATGTTATTATTACTGCTTTTTTGCTTGGCTGTGGTGGTTTGTCTGTTCTTCTTCAGGTTTTAAGTATCACTTCTAAAACTGATTTGTCTATTAAGCCTTATTTTTATGGCAAGTTGCTACATGGTGCCTTGGCTGCTTTTTATACTTTTATTGCTATTAGTGTTTTTCCTTTTTTTAATTTTAATTTATAAAACATGGATTAATGGGATACCACACAAAATCCTTCTTTTTTAGAATATTTATATTATTTTTGAATATATTTTATTATATGATTGGAGATGATTTTATGGATAAAGATTTTAATAACATGCCACCATTCATGGACTTTTCTGCATTTCAACAAATGAATGGTTTTAATCCTACTGGTAGCCCAGATATGAATGATTTGTATAGAGACCCTATGTTTAACCCTATGGCTCAATATGAACAGGCTTTTTTGTATTATCGATATTTATGTATGCAGATGGATTATAAGATTAAATGCAAAGAGTATGAAAAAATGTGTTCTAATAATTCTTCTAATCCTAATGAAAGAACCCAAAGAAGAGTTGAGTAATTAGTTATAATCCAAAATTTGATAAATATAAAAATACAATTAAAAATAAGATGTTTAGGAATTATAAAATCCATTTACACATCTTATTTTTTAATTTAATCCTCTTCTATAGTTAATTGATTTTCAATATTTAAAAGTCTATTATATTTAGCAACCCTGTCAGTTCTACAAGGTGCTCCAGTTTTTATTTGTCCTGCATTTACAGCCACTGCTAAATCTGCAATTGTTGTATCTTCTGTTTCTCCAGATCTATGCGAAATTATAGTCTTATATCCTTTTTCTTTTGCTTCTTGTATTGTATCTAAAGTTTCAGTTAAAGTTCCAATTTGATTTGGTTTTATTAAAATTGCATTTGCAACCTTTTCTTTTATACCTCTTTGAAGCCTTTTTATATTAGTTACAAATAAATCATCTCCAACCAATTGGACTTTATCCCC
>CAKOWP010000094.1 GCA_934122385.1 uncultured Clostridia bacterium
TTTTATAACAAGCATATCATACTTTATAAACTATTTACTTTATCTAAAATAAAAAAGATATTCTAAAAAAATAAACACAACATATATTTATACAAAAAAACAAAACGGAGGTAAAAAAGTGAAAAAAAGAATAACAACATTTATATTAATCATAATGTGCTTAACACCAATATCATTAGGCTATGATACAACAAGTTCATACATATGGAGTACAGATATGGAAACATCGCCCGTCTCCTCTTCTATCACCTCAAATACAAATAGTAACAATTCCATTTCCACAAATGAAACTTCCAATAACATATCAACCTCAAACACAGTAGAGACTAATTCACAAGTAGAAGATAATAACTCTTTAAACTTAGAAAGTGGAGCCGCCATATTAATTGAACAATCAACAGGTCAAGTTCTATACTCTCACAACGCACATGAACAACTACGTCCCGCTTCTGTTACAAAAGTAATGAGCATTTTATTAATAATGGAACAAATTGATAGTGGTAACCTATCTTACACAGACACAGTAAGTTGTTCAGAAAGTGCCCGTTCTATGGGTGGTTCTCAAATTTGGCTTGATCCAAGAGAAACTTTAACAGTTGATGAAATGTTAAAAGCAATATGTGTTGTTTCAGCAAATGATTGTGTAGTTGCAATGGCGGAACATATTGCAGGTTCTGAAGAGGCATTTGTTCAAATGATGAATGACAAAGCCAAAAAGCTTGGGATGAATGATACAACATTTAAAAACTGTCACGGAATAGACGAAGATGGCCATGTTACATCTGCTTACGACATTGCTTTAATGTCTAGAGAACTTTTGACCAAACACCCTGATATTACAAAATATACAACAATTTGGATGGATAGTTTAAGGGATGGAAAATCACAGCTTGTAAATACAAATAAATTAATTAAGACTTATAGAGGCATCACAGGCTTAAAAACTGGTTCAACATCACTTGCTTTATATAATTTATCTGCAAGTGCTACACGTAACGATTTGTCTTTAATTGCAGTAATAATGAAAGCTCCTTCTACAAAAGTTAGATTTGCAGAAGCACAAAAATTATTGGATTATGGATTTAATAAATTTTCATTTAAAAGTTTTGGAAATGGTGGCGATGTAATTCAAACTGTTTCTGTTAATAAAGGTGTTAAAAATCACGTTGATGCTATATTAGAAAACTCTTCTGGAACATTGATAGAAAAAGGTAAAGAAAATCAAGTTACACAAACTGTTGAAATTAATGGCAATATTGAGGCACCTATAAAAAAAGGTGATGTTATTGGCAAAGTTGTATTTTCTTTAGATGGCTCTGAACTTTCTTCTACTAATTTAGTGGCTTCATATGATGTTGATAAAATAACATTGTTTTCTATGGCTAAGAAAATTATTTATAGTTGGGTTGATTTATTGAGGAGTTAATTTAAGAACAAATCTGAAAATTTTCAATTTTCAGCCTTAACTCTACTTTTTATCATACTCAAAAAAATTGAAATTTTCAGTAAATTTGTTCGTGCGCGAAAATTTATGAAATAAATTTTCTGTGCAATGTAATATTATATATTAGGAAAGTTGCATAACTTTCCTAATATATAATAAAAACGAGATTAAGGGACCACCACCACAAAATCTCGTTTTTTGTTTGTAAAATTTCTCTACACTTTATTTACTTTCACTATAAATATAATCATTTTATCAAAAATGCTGCATATAGTGGTATTGATTTTATATTATTTTCAAATCCAAAATTTTTGCTAGAAATTCTTATAGCATATTTTGGCTCATATTTTTTCACATAGCTATTTAGGCTCTTTGATGTAGTATTGTCAGATGCTTTTACTTCTATTGGTATCAAACCATCTTCATTATACAAAATAAAATCTATTTCAGCATCACTATTTGATTTCCAATAATATAAACTAACTCCATTTCTAACTAATTGTTCAGCCACATAATTTTCTGCAATATTTCCTTTATATAAAAAGTTATTATCTAAAAGAATATCATTGTATTGAATTTCTAATAAAGATGTAAGTAATCCTACATCACTTATATACAATTTAAAGTATTCTTCATCTGCATAAGCTTTTGGCGGAATTTGAATTGTTTTTAATAAATTGCATTTATAAATCATGGTACTTGAAATTAACCACTGCAATGCTGATTCATAATCTCTGCTTCTTGCATTTGAGTTTATTTTTGTATATTGAAATTTATTACTTACATTTCCCAATTGACCAGGAATTGATTTATATATTGCTTCTATTCTTGATTTTTCTGTATTATTAAAAATGTATTGATTCATATCGTTTAAATATGACTCTATTATATTCTTAACGATAGTTTTGTCAAAGTCAAATATGTTTTGATTTACATCTACTATATTTTGAACTGCTTGTGGCATACCTCCTATACATAAATATAGTCTATATAAATTTAATAATTTTTCATGTAATACATTTGTCATCGGAATTACTTCGTTATAGCATTTATATATTTCGTCAATTAAGCCTTGACTAGATGTTGCCATTAAAAATTCTTCAAAGTCCATTGGATACATGTATTCCATTTTTACTTTTCCTACTGGAAATGATGAATGGAAACGATTTATTTTAACTCCTAGTAAACTTCCTGCACATATAATTTTAAATGGCTTATCTGATTCACAGAAATATTTTAAATTACTTATTAGCTTTTCACTTAATTGAATTTCGTCAAAGAATATTATTGTTTTTTCTATATCTATATTTTCATTTAATATCCATTGCATTTTCGTGAATTTTTCCTCTGTTGGTATAGATTGTTCAAATAAGTCCACTATTTGCGGATTGTCCAATAAATTAATATATATATAGTTTTCAAATTCATTCTTGCAAAATTCTTTGATTATATATGTTTTTCCTATTTGTCTTGCTCCAATAATCATTAATGGTATATTTATAGAATTTTCTTTCCAGTTAAGTAAATCTTTATAAATTTTTCTTTTCATAACCGTTCTCCTTTTTCTATATTCTTATTGTTATTATATTCCATTTTTTATAAAATATCAAGTTTTTTCACAAATATTGGAGATAACTTAATTGTATCTTTCACATTTTTTGGAGATGTTTTAACTGCTTTTTTCACATTTTTTGGAGATGTTTTAACTATTTTGTACTATGTCAAGATAGTAGACACGAAAAAAATTATTTTTTATTTTATATTTTTAAAAGTGGACACAGCCAACC
>CAKOWP010000095.1 GCA_934122385.1 uncultured Clostridia bacterium
ATAATAAAATATACTTCAAATCAAGAAAATGAATGCTATCATAATGGAATAATAAAAGCAAAAGCTGAAAAAAATGCAGAATTAAATATTGTAGTGGTTAATTTAATGAATATAAAATCAAATAACTTTTTAGCAATTGAAAATGATTTTGAAGAAAATGCAAAAATTAATTATACAATTGTTGACTTCGGCGGAAAGCATAGTATTACAAATTATTATTCTAATTTACAAGGGGATAATTGTGATAATCAATTAAACACAATTTATTTAGGAAAAGAAAATCAAGTTTTTGACTTAAATTATATAGGTGAATTAAGAGGTAAAAAATCTAATATTGATATAGAAGTTCAAGGAGCTTTAAAAGATACATCTAAAAAACATTTTAAAGGAACAATTGATTTTAAAAAAGGATGTAAAAAGGCTACTGGAAATGAAAATGAGGCTTGTATGTTATTATCAGATACAGCAAAATCAATTGCTTTACCGATGTTGCTTTGCTCTGAAGAAGAGGTTGAAGGTAATCATTCAAGTTCGGCTGGAAAAATTGGCGAGAAAGAATTATTTTATATTATGAGTAGAGGTTTTGAACTTAAAGAGGCTATGAAGTTGATGGTTAGAGCCAGATTTAATCAGATTTTAGAGAAGATTGAAAATGAAAATTTGAGAGAAGAAATTTTACAAGAAATTGATAAAAGGTTAGATTAAAATATAAAAATAGGAAAGTAATTTTATGATTAATAAAAGTTTTAGTAAAGAAGAAATAAAAAAACTATTATTTGAAAGTGAAGTTATAGGTCATGGAACTTACGGCCTAATAGTCAAATATGATGAAGATACATTGTTAAAGATATATTATAAAGATATTTTTGATACATTTTATTCAAAAAATATTGAAAAGTTAGATGGAGAAATTAATTCTATAATAGAAATAGAAAATGAAATGATTCAAATGGGATTAAAATGTAAAACAAGATTAAAAGACATGATAAGTAGAATACAACAATTAGAAAATACAAAATCAAGAGGATTAATAAAAGGAATAGCAATGTATAAAGAATGTATGATAGGAGTATTTCTTGAAAGGTATAAAAACTATGACACATTAACAAATGTATTTTCTGATTTACAAAAGGCTGACCAAAAAAGAGTATTAGATGTTACAGCAAATCTTTTAGTGGATTTATATAAAAATGGAGTTGTTCCAGTAGATATAAAAGAAGATAATGTAATGGTTAGAAAAAAAGATCTTGATATAAAATTAATCGATTTAGACGATAATGAAACAAGATATGAGGACAAAAAATATTTATATGAACATTCATATATAAAAAAAGATGTAATAAACTCATTTGAAAAAATGAAAGACAGATTAGAAAAAATAAATGTTCCAGAACGATAAAATGGAGGATAATTATGAATATAGAACAAATAAAAAAAGATTTTCCAATACTAGAAAATAAAAACATAACATATCTAGATAGTGGAGCAACAACACAAAAACCAATACAAGTAATAAAAGCAGTAGAAGAATTCTACAAAAAATACAATGCAAACCCACATAGGGGAGCATATTCATTAAGTGTAGAAGCAACTGAACAATATGAAAATACAAGAACAAAAATAGCAAAATTCATAAATGCAAAACATAGAGAAGAAATAATATTCTCAAAAAATGCAACAGAAAGCTTAAACTTAATTGCATATTCATATGGTTTGGACAACCTAAAAAAAGATGATGAAGTAGTAATCTCAATAATGGAACATCATTCAAATTTGGTTCCTTGGCAAAAAATGACAAAGCAAACAGGTAGCAAATTAAACTATATGTATATCAACGAAAACTATGAAATTACAGATGAAGAGATAGAAAACAAAATTACAGACAAAACAAAAATTGTTGGAATTACACATGTTTCAAATGTTTTAGGGACAATAAACAATGTGAAAAAAATAATAAAATATGCACATAAAAAAGGTGCGGTAGTAATAGTTGATGCATCACAAAGCATACCACATATGAAAATTGATGTTCAAGATTTGGATGCTGATTTTCTGGTATTTTCAGGACATAAAATGCTTGCACCACTTGGAATAGGTGTATTATATGGAAAAAGAGAAATATTAAACAAAATGACTCCATTTTTGATGGGGGGAGACATGATTGAATATGTTTATGAACAAGAAACAACATTTGCACCACTTCCAAATAAATTTGAGGCTGGTACACAAAATGTTGAAGGCGTAATTGGTTTAGGTGCTGCTATTGATTATATTGAGAATTTAGGATATGATAAAATACAAGAAATTGAACATGAAGTAATAGCATATGCAAGACAAGAATTATCAAAGCTAGATTATCTAACATTATACACGACACCAAATGAAGAAAATCATTCAAGCGTGATTTCATTCAACATTAAAGGGGTACATCCACATGATGTTGCAAGTATTTTAGATTCAGAAGGTGTATGTGTGCGTTCTGGAAATCATTGTGCACAACCACTCATGAGATTCTTGGGTATTGATTCTACTTGTAGAGCAAGTTTCTACATTTACAATACAAAAGATGATGTAGATAAATTGGTTAAGGCACTTGATAAGGCTTATAATATGTTTAAAAATTATATAAAATAATTAAAATAAATATTGACTATTAAGTAAATATATATTATAATCTTCTCGGTTGGGAAGTTAACCTTCTTCAGGCATAAGTGCATAGACTAGTAAGTCTATGTTATATGCTTGCTAATCTATGCATTTATGCTTGCAAAATTCAAAATTTTACAAGCAAATATTGCACAGAAAAATTGCTAGCAATTTTTCGCGTCGACAAATCTTTACGCTTCTTTTAGAAGTGAGATTTGTCCAAGTGTAAATTTGCATAACTACGAAAGAAGGAGGTTAACAGCTATGGAGTTAATAAAGATTTTATTAATAATATTAGCGTTCTTTTTAGGACTATCGTTTCTAGTACATATTTGCTCAAAAAAGAGATATGCATTAAAATATTGTTCCAAAAAAAG
>CAKOWP010000096.1 GCA_934122385.1 uncultured Clostridia bacterium
TTATACAATAAAATACAAAAAATTCCCATACTTCCTTGTAAAAATATAGGAATTACTATATAATATTTTTTAGAAAGAGAGCTTAGTTCGTAACCTGTTGTTTATTCGCTCCATAAAAATAAATACTCGATATGTTTGAGTTTTCATAAACTGATTCTTTTTGAATTAGTTTTTTTGTATTTGTCCAAAAAAATTGTTACGACATCAATGTTTTGTGGTACAATATTGTTGTAACGAAGAAATAATTAAAAATATTTTGTAGGCATAGTTTAGTGGTAGAATGTAAGCTTCCCAAGCTTAGGATGCGGGTTCGATTCCCGTTGCCTACTCCATAGTGATTTTACTCGGTTTGTTCGAATGTATATATGACTAATCCAAGAAAATATGGATGGTCTTTTTTTCTATTATTTATATTATATTATTTTATTGTGAATTTTTAAATGTTATAGTATATTAGATTTAATTTACTTTTATTATTTGTAATTTTTATTTATCAATAAAGGGGGAAATATTTATGCATATTCCTATTCAATATAACGATTGTATGGATGAGTTTTCTTATGATTTAAGTTTGGAGATGAGAATTAAAAATTATATTAATCATCATTTGCCTATTGCTTATTCTATTACTTCTATTGCTCCTATTTTTCTTATTGGGGGAGGAATCAGAGATTTAATTTTGGCAAATAAACCTAAAGATTTAGATTTTGTTATTTTAGGTAAGGAAAATTTAGATTTTATATTACAGGTATTTAAGACTTATAATATAAAATTTAATTTTAATCGTTTTGGTGGGTATAAATTTATCTATCAAAATATTACTTGTGATATGTGGATTACAGAAGATTTATTTTCTGCTATTGAATATAACGTTGATGGAATTTTTTTCCATTTAAATTCTAATTCTTTACTTTCTTTTACCTTTGATGACTTTTTGAAAAATGGATTAAAATTGGTTAATCCTGTTAATAATATTCAAAATGGTAGAGAAAAAAAATTAATAAAATTTCAAAAAGATTATTTAAATCAATAAAAAGAATGATTTCTTAAATACTAGAAAACATTCTTTTTATTTTATTTTGTACTTACTATTTTTGTTGGTTGGAAATTTAATCCATTTGGAATATAAGTCTTCATTCTATTATATGATACATTATCTTGGAAGTGCCACCATTCAGAAGCTAAACTAGTTAACCCAGATTTCATCATATAAGCATCTAATCTTTTTGCTGCAGGAGTCATATTACTGCTATATAAATCACTTCGTACTGTAGTTTGTCCACTTACTCCATATTTGTATTTAATAGATTTTGTACTTAACTCATTCATTCTTGATGGCATTCTTAAACTTTCTGTTTCTCCTTTTTTGGTTAAGCTTACATCAATCGCAGAGGCTAAGCTATGAGCAGATAAGGTTTGAGCAATAAACCAACCTTGCCCCCATTCATAAGTATTTCCACCTTCATAACTATAATTGATATTTCTTCTTACTGTAGCATTACTATTATAAAGTGCCGCTAATGAATCTCTAGCTATTTTTGCAACACTTGTTGGGCGATATGCATCATAAATTTTTAGAGAATATCCATCTTTTAAGGCAAGTCTTTGTGCTCTTAATATTTTTCTTGCAAAGTCGTATGTTACAGGTACAATAAATTCATTTTTTTCTAATCTTGGATTATATACTTTTCCTGCTGCATATAATTTTTTTCCATAAATAGATAATTTTACTCCTGATGAAACACAGTTATCTTTTATTGCATCTACTATAAAATAATTGATACTTGGAATATAATCTGGTAAATTGATTAAGCAATAATTATTATCTACATATCCATACTTTCCTTTATATTTTACTCTCCACCAATTTCCATCTTTACTTACTCCAATAATTCTAAATGGGCTATTTAATTCTATTCTTGTTATTACTGTTGAATTAGAAGTTGGTTTTGCTCTTAAAATGTTCATTGAAGGAACTGCACCATATCCAGTTGCCCCAATAATATTTCCATCCTTTATTGTTGTTTTGGTTGGTGTTGTAGAATTGGTTGTTGTGTTATTTGTTTTGTTATTATTAGCATTATTATTTTTAGTATTATTTGTAGTAGATTGAGTATTATTTGTTTGGGTAGAAGAACTGCTATTTGAATTTGTTTTGTTATTAGATGATGATGTTGAACTAGAATTGTTTGTAGTTGAAGTACTATTGTTTGAATTATTTTTTATTGATGAATCTTCTATTACTACATCAATGATATTGTCATTTTCTGATGAATTGTTTTGTGTAGTTGTAGATACATCAATTGATTGATTAGATGTGTTATTATTTGTAGTTATTGATGAATTCGAATAACTACGAACTGATTGTGTGGTACTAGTTATTGGTTCTACATCTAAAATATTGTATCCATTATTACTACTTTGTGTAGTGTTTGTATTGTTATTAGTAGATTGATTTGTGGTATTTGAATTATTTGGAGATGAATAAGTTACTGTTGAACTATTACTTCTTGGTGTTGATGATTGATTGGTTGAAGATGACTCATTAGTATTTGTGGTAGTAGAAGAATTATCATTAGTTGAAGAAGTATTTGTATCCTCTGTTTTTTTTGTTTCTTCTTTGGTTTCAGTTGTCTCTTTGGTTTGCTCTTTTTCTTCTGATTTTGTGTTGGAATTTTTGCTATCTTTATTTTGATTAATTGTAGTATTTGGTGTATTTTTTGTTGGTTCTTGAAGGTTTTTATTGTTATAAAGATTAACGCCTATTATTCCTACAAAGATTAAAATGATAAATAATATGATATATTTGATATATTGTTTCATTGTTATTCCCCCTTTTTGCCTTATTATTATACACTTTTTTGGCAAAATAGCAATAGTTATCTAGAAATTAATTGTTTTAAAAAAATACTTGTAGATTTTTATTGAAAGTGCACAATTAATGTGCAATAAGTTTAAAAAACATATATAATAGCTTCTTAAGCAATT
>CAKOWP010000097.1 GCA_934122385.1 uncultured Clostridia bacterium
ATACACCCTGCAGGAGAATGGCTGTTAGACAATTTTTATATAATAGAAGAAACAGTAAAACAAATTCAAAAAGAACTGCCTTTAAATAAATACATGAATTTTGTAGGAATATCAAATGGGGAATACAAAGGATTTGCACGAATATATGTCCTAGCTTCAGAAATAGTTGCATACACAGACAACAAAATAGAAAGAGAAAATTTAGAAGATTACCTAATAAGTTATCAAAGAAAAAAGACATTAAGTATGGACGAAATTTGGAATATAGGAGTCTTTTTGCAAATTGCAATTATAGAAAATATCACAGATATATGTGCACAAATATATAGCAGTCAAATTCAAAAATATAGAGCAGAAAATATCGCAGAAAGATTAGTTGAAAATAAGGATAAATCACAAACAAAATTTAAAAATACTAAAATAGAAAAAGAATTTTTTCAAGATATGAGATATCCATTTATTGAATATATGTCATATATTTTAAAGAGATATGGCAAAAAAGCAAATGCATATTTAAATGTACTTGAAGAAGTTGTTGAAAAACTTGGGACAACTGTATCTGATGTTATAAAAAAGGAACATTTTGAAATTGCAACTCAAAAAGTTTTAATGGGTAACAGTATTACAAGTATTAAAGAAATTCAAAGAATTAATTTCTTGGATATATTTGAAAAAATAAATGGTGTAGAAGAAATATTAAAAAAAGATCCAGCAAATGTGTATGAAAAAATGGACTATAAAACAAAAGAGTATTACAGGGGGAAGATAAAGGAAATAAGTAAAAAAACGAAGATTTCTGAAATTTATATAGCAAGAAAAATGCTGGAACTGGCACAAGAAAATTTGCAAGAAACAACAAAGAAAACCCATATTGGATATTACCTAATAGACAATGGAATAAATGAATTATACGAAAAATTAGAATACACAAATAAAAAAGAAAAAACACCACAAGCAAAAACAAAAATATATATAACAACAATAGGAATTTTAACAATAATATTATCAGCAATTTTAAGTTACATTTTAAATTTAAAAATAAGAAGAACCGGACTTGCAGTAGTAAGTTTTTTACTATTTTTAATACCATCAAGTGAAGTAATTATACAAATAATACAAACAATCTTAAGCAAAACAGTAAAGCCTAAACTAATACCAAAAATGGACTTTTCAAATGGTATAGATGAAGATAGCACAACAATGGTAGTAATTCCGACAATTGTAAAAAGCAAAGAAAAAGTAGCTGAAATGTTTAAAAACTTAGAGGTTTATTATTTAGCAAACAAATCACCAAATTTATATTTTACATTGTTAGGTGATTGTTCAGAAAGTAATATGCAAAAAGAAAAATTCGATATAGAGGTAATTCAAGAGGGATTAAATCAAGTTAAAAGATTAAATAAAAAATATCAAAATCAAGATTTTCCAATATTTAATTTTATATATAGAAAAAGAGAATGGAATGAAAAAGAAGGCTCTTATTTAGGATGGGAACGAAAAAGAGGAATGCTGAATCAGTTGAATCAGTATATTTTACAAGGGAAAAATCCATTTAGAATTAATACTATACAAAACCAAATAGAAAATCAAGATATAGAAAAAAACAAAAATAATGAGTATCAAAATACTGGAAATGAAATAATTAAAGAGAAATTAAAAAATATAAAATATATAATCACATTAGATGCAGACACAGATTTGGTTTTAAATACGGCATCAGAATTAGTTGGAGCAATGGCACACATATTAAACAGACCTAAAATAGATGAGCAAAAAAACATAGTAATAGACGGATATGGAATAATGCAACCACGAGTTGGAATTAATTTGGACATAAGTTATAAAACGCTATTTACAAAAATATTTGCAGGAGCAGGAGGAATAGACAGTTACACAAATGCGATATCAGACATATATCAAGATAACTTCAAAGAGGGAATTTTTACAGGAAAAGGAATATATGACTTAAAAGTATTTTCAAAAGTAATGGAAAATGCAATTCCAGAAAACACAGTATTAAGCCATGATTTACTCGAAGGAAGCTATTTAAGATGTGGACTAGTTTCTGATATCATGCTAATGGATGGATATCCAACAAAATATATGAGTTTTATGAATAGACTTTCAAGATGGATTAGAGGGGACTGGCAAATAACAAAATGGCTAAGCAAAAAATGTCCTTTAAATATGCTTTCGAAATATAAAATTTTTGATAATTTAAGAAGAAGTTTATTTGAAATCTCAATTATATTTGCTTTAATTTATATAAATATAATTGGAAAAATATTCGATATAGATGTTTTTGCATTTAATTTTATAATAATTTTAATTTCAATAATTCCGTTTATTTTGGAATTAATTAATTATCTATTTGGAAAAAGAGAAGGAGAAGAAAAACAAAAAACATTTACGCCAAAAATATCAGGGTTAAAAGGAATTTTTGCACGAACAATAATTACACTTGGATGTTTGCCATACAAAGCATACACATCTTTAAAAGCAATAGTAAAAACAATGTATAGAGTAAAAATAACACATAAAAATTTGCTTGAATGGACAACATCAGAAGAAGCAGAAAAAATGGCAAAAACAGATATAATCTCATACTACAAAAATATGGCAATTAACATTATAACAGGAATTGTAGCATTTATAATTTATGGAAATAGCAATAATATATTGGCATTAATGCTTGGATTATTATGGATTTTGACTCCAGCAATTATGTATTGCATAAGTAAAGAAAAAACAGAAAAAGAGGCAGTAGAATTATTAACACAAAAAGAGAAAGATTATGTTTTAGAAATTGGTAAAAAAACATGGGGATTTTTTGAAAAGTACTTAAGACAAGAAGATAATTTTTTGATTCCAGACAATTATCAAGAAGATAGAAAAAATAAAGT
>CAKOWP010000098.1 GCA_934122385.1 uncultured Clostridia bacterium
TTCATCCATATTTAATTCTGATAAATCTGGTCCCCATGTTGGCATTTCTAAGTTGTTATATACTTCTAATGCTTTTAGTCTAAACTCTCTCATCCAGTCTGGGTCATTTTTTTGTTTTGATATTTCTTCTATTATTTCTGGTGTTAAACCTTTTTTTATTTTGAAGTCATATTCATCTTTGTTTTTTATATCATAGATATTTCTATTCATTTCTTCTAAATTTGTTTTTGACATTTTATATAGTCCTTTCTAAAACTTGTATTTTATTTAAAATTGTGGTATAATATTTTTATAAAAAACTTAAGGAGGTCACTTATATGAAGGAAAATTATTTAAATCGGACATTTTTTTATGGTATTGTAGGACTTATACTTACTGTGCTTTCACTTTGTGCTTATTTTCTACAGATACCTTTTATTCCCGAATCATTTAAACTTCCTTGTACAGGTTGTTTAGTCGCACTTACAATATGCAATTATGTCAAGTGTGGTGTTTTGTTAGCATTTCACAATGCTAACAATCATTATCTATTCTAGTGGCTGGGGTAATAACCATTTTTTTGGTTATTACCCTATTTATATTGTGCATACCCATTTTCTTCAATTTCTGAAGCCAATTCTTGTCCACCTGTTTTAACAATTTTTCCATTAACCAAAACATGAACATAATCAACCTTTAAACTATGCAAAATTTTAGTATTATGAGTAATAATTAAAACAGCATTATTCTCATTTTTAAACATCTCAATACCTTTTGAAACAGTCTTTATTGCATCAACATCAAGTCCAGAATCTGTTTCGTCAAGAATAGCAAGTTTTGGATTTAATACAAGCATTTGTAAAATTTCATTTTTCTTTTTCTCTCCACCTGAAAATCCAACATTTAAACTTCTTTCCATGTTTTTAGGATTCATATTTAATTCTTCCATATATTTTTTCAATTCGTCTTTAAATTGAAATATTTTTACTGGCTCACCTGTTATTTTATTTTTTGCGTATTTCAAGAAGTTTGTAACTGAAACCCCAGGAATTTCTTCTGGTAATTGAAATGACATAAAAATTCCTTTTCTTGCAATTTCGTCAGTTCTTGATTCTGTTATATCTTCACCATCAAATATTATAGCACCATTTGTTTTTGTATATTCTGGATTATTTAATATTGCATTTGCTGTTGTTGTTTTTCCAGAACCATTTGGTCCCATTATTACATGAATTTCTCCTTTTTTTATATCTAAGTCTATTCCTTTTAATATTTCTTTTTCTCCTGCGTTTACATGTAAATCTTTTATTTCTAATAAATTACTCATTTTTTTAATCCTTTCTTTTATTTCAAGGGATTAAAGAATCTCATCACCAAATCCCTCTTTTTTAATATATAATTTTGTAAATTTTTTAGTATAATCACTTAATTCTATTATTTTTTAATAATCCTTCTTGCACAGCATCTGCACTTTTCTTTGTTAATATCATAATCACAGTCTAAATTTGTTAGTCCTAGTTCTTTATGCACATATTTTGCCAATTTGTTTATTGTTTTATCCGTTATCGCTAATTTTATTTTTTCTGCTTCGCTTTCTGCTTCTTCTTCGTCTAAATTAAGTACATCTTTTAAAAATACATAAACTATATCATATGCTTCTAAAATCTTTTTCGCTAAGTCTTCTCCTTTTTCTGTTAGTTCTATTGTTCCATATGATTCATAGTTTAGTAGTCCGCTGTCTTTTAAGTTATAAATTGCTTTGTTTACACTTGGTTTTGTACAGTTCATTTTTTTTGCGATGTCTGTTACTCTTATGTTTCCATTCTGCTGTTTTAATATGTACATTGTTTTCAAGTATTCTTCTGATGCTTTTGATATCATTTTTTATCCTCTCTTTTATAATTTTCCGGGATTTTATATAGTGTTTCTTTAATCCCTTTTTATTTTTGTTAACTACGGTTAACATTATACTCTCATATATAATGTTTGTCAAGGCTAACATAGAACAAATCTGAAAAAATCTTTGATTTTTTTCAGTAAATTTGTTCGTGCGCGAAAATTTATGTAATAAATTTTCTGTGCCATAATATATAAAAATGACACATTTTGCTAATTTTAGCATGTGTCATTTTTAAATTTAAAATATTTTATTAATTGTTTAATTTATATGGTGGTGATAATTTAGCGATACCAAAACATCCACCAGCAAATAGTAACTCTCCAGTTTTAGGGTTAACCTCTAAAGAATTTGTTTCAAATCCTCCTTGTCTTCCCTGTTTTACAATAGAATTTGTTATATTGCTTGTTACAACTTGGAAAGATTTTCCGCCGTCAACAGAACGATATAATGCACAATCATTTAAAAATGTATTTCCAGCACCTCCGCAATAAATAATATTAGGATCTATTGGATCTACTGCAACCTTAGAAATGCTGTATCCACCTTTTAAGTTTACAGGTGCTCTTTTATATTCATCAACATATCTATTCAAAACACATTCTACACTACCATCTTTTGTTGATGTTTTGTATAAATATCCACCTTCACAGGCAGCATATGCTACTTCGTTTTTCCAATCATATGCTACATCCATTACATGTACTGATGCGTATTTAGGATTTGGTATAAATTCCGTATTATTTACTCTTTGCCAAGTCTTTCCATCATCATAAGATGCTACAACATATTTACCAGTTTCGTCCATTCCATATAATTCTTTTTGACCTTTTGGATTATGTGTATAAACATTTATACATCCATCCATTTTAGTCCAAGTATGTCCACCATCTTCACTTCTTAAGTCACATGCAAATAATACTTTTGGATTTGTTGGTGACTGGTAAGAAG
>CAKOWP010000099.1 GCA_934122385.1 uncultured Clostridia bacterium
AAAATTTTGTTCTTCTTCTGGTGCTTCATATTTTAAATAAAATATAAGTGCTGAAAGTAGCATTTGAGCTGCAATGTATAGCAATAGGTAATCCTTTGATATTATCTCCAGATTTTCCCCTGCTCCACACCGTACATGAAACTTTCATTTCATACGGCGTTCCATCAAAAATAATTATTATACTAATTTACAATTTCCAACTAATTCTCTTAGTTCATTAAGTTTTCGCATTTGCTCTTCATTAAGGTTTTCATTTTGCAAATATTCATTTATTTTATTTTTGTCGGTTATGTGTACTAATTTATGAATGTTTTTAGTTATAAATATCAAATTTTGATATTTATCTGTTCCACCTTTTTGTTTCATAATTTTATGGTGTACTTCCATATCTCCGATTTGTAATGGTTTTCCTGATATTGCACACTTTCCATTTTGTGTTACATATAATGAAATTCTGTTATCATTAAATTCTTCACTAGCATTTGTTATCGGATTTTTCATTATATATATCAAAATGTATTTATCAATTTTCTTCAAATTGTTGTGTATTTTCATTCTTCCATTTGGAGTATAATTACACATATCTTGTGAAAAACATAAGGGAGGTTTTGTACTAATATAATGTATCGGAAATATTGCTACTCCTTTTATATATATTGGTTTACCTTTATATCCTCCATAATATTTTATAAATGCTTTACTTTTTCCACCTGTTTTACTTGCAAATGTTTTTGTTCTACATTTAAGGCTTTTTGTAAGTCCATAGGCAATTTTTTCAAAATCTATATATACATTTGTTGCTATTCTATAATATTGGTGTATTCCTAGTATTACAGAGTTTAATTTTAATGCACTTGGTTTATCTTTGTGTATTCCTAATTCTTTAATTGCTATTTTTATATTTGTTTTTATTTGTTTCTTTGATTTATTACAAATATGAGATTTGACAACCCAACGAGTACCCTTTTTATGAACTTTTAGCTTAAAACCTAAAAATTCAGAGTATTCTGTTTTTAAATTTACTATCTTTGTTTTTTCTTCGCTGACATCTAGTTTTAATCTTTCTTTCAGCCATTGTTTTGTAGCATAATATATTTTTACTGCTTGTTCGTGTGTTTTGCAAAACAATTTAAAATCATCTGCATATCTAACTATCATTACTTGTTTAAGATTTGTTCTTTTCTGCGTGTATATTCTGCTATCATCATTTTTATAGTTAGTATCCATTTTATTTGTGTACCATTGATTTGAAATCCACCAATCAAGCTCATTTAAAACTATATTTGCTAGTAAAGGACTTAATATACCACCTTGTGGAACTCCTTTCGTTGGAACACCAATTCCTTTAATTTCTGCTTTTAGCATTTTTGATATAATACATATAAGATTTTTATCTTGTATTCCCATTGCCCATATTTGTTTCAATAATTTTGAATGGTCTACATTGTCGAAAAATCCTTGTATATCAATATCTACAACGTGATACAACTTATTTATATTTGCAAATCTCATTGCCATTGCTATTGCGTGATTTGTTCCTCTATTAGGTCTAAAACCATAGTTGTCTTTGTGGAATTTTGCTTCACAAATTGGCTCTAAAACTTGTTTTATACATTGTTGTATAAGTCTATCTTCTATTGTTGGTATTCCCAAAGGTCTAGTTTTTCCATTTGGTTTTGGTATTTCAACTCTCCTTACAGTTTGAGGTTTATAATTAGCAAGTCTATTTCTAACATATTGGACAAGATTATTAGTTTTTGTCTTTCCAATGCACTCTATTGTGTTGTTATTAGTTCCTGCTGTTTTACTACCTTTATTTTTCTTAATGTTTCTGTAAGCAAGTTGTATATTTTCTTCACTTTCAATTATTTCTAGTAAATTTTTAAATTTCTTTCCGTTTTTACTTTGTTGATATAATTTGTCAAATTCCTCTTGTAAGTTATAATATTCATTATTTCTTAAATGCTTTTTCTTTTTGAACTTTTGATTTTTAATTGTCATAAGTCGGCTTTTCCTCCTATTTCTAAGATTTATTACCTCTATTAGTCTTACAAGAACCTTATGTTTTAGAACTCCTTTCTAAAATTTGTAAATTTTGTATAATTAAATTATTTTTGACTTGTGGCTATCCCTCCACTCCTTATTATCAGAGTTTCATAGGTACTGTGCCACTACTCTCACTAACATTAATGTAAGTTATTTATTCCTTACAACTACTTCATAGGTGTTAAGCCCTCAGTATTGTTAGCTTTCCCTGTTCCAATATTTCTATCTTTACATATATACTTTTAGGTCGTTCCTATAAGCCTGTTTGCTTGATATTACCTGTAATAATATAAGGTGTTTCATCTCTGGGAACTTTACTCCACCTCACAAACATCATATTAAAATGATTATAGCCTTTCGACTAACTCCCGTTCTAGGCTTGTACATTCGGAAACTTCGTCATTTTGCCCGTCTTAACAAAAATTCTAACCGTGAGTATTTTATAGACTTCCGACATATAGATTGCATATCCTACCTCTAGGACACTTTCCTTGATTAATTCTTAATCATTAGGGCAATTCTTTGCCGACTTCACCGAGCTTATAACCAAAATATTCTTAACAATATTTTCGCTATTCGGAGTATCAAAGTGGCGTTTCAAGGCGTTACCCTATCATTCCACCAATCGAAATATTAGTTTTAAAACATATTAAATTATAGTTTTAAGCAGTTCTTTTCAAACTGCAACAGGTCGCACCCCAGAATGGATCTGAACTTGCTCCTGCCCCTTTTGGTGTTGTACTCTTAAAAAGATTCGCAACTAACTTTTGAACA
>CAKOWP010000100.1 GCA_934122385.1 uncultured Clostridia bacterium
AGAAAAGCAAATAAACAAAGAATAATACCATTAGGAAAAATGTCATTAAAAGCATTAAAAGAATATACAGACAATGCAAGAGAGATATTATTAAAAGATGATAATGAAAAAGCTTTATTTGTAAATGTTAATGGCCAAAGATTAACAAGACAAGGATTCTGGAAAATTATAAAATATTATAAAGAACAAGCTCATATAACAAAGGACATTACACCACATGTTTTGAGACATTCATTTGCAACACATTTATTACAAAATGGTGCAGATTTAAAAGCAATACAGACTATGCTTGGACATTCAGATATTTCTTCAACACAAGTTTATATGCAATTTCAAGATGAAGGTTTAAAAGATATATATAGAAAAGCTCATCCAAGAGCTTAAGCGGGATTAAGGGAAGTTCCTTAAAAAATAAGTCAAGTGAAAAAGTTAAATGCAATTCTGTAAAGTAAATGCAAGTTGTAAGAGAAAATGCAAGTTAAAAGCAATATTTTAGTGTTAAAGTATTGCTTTTTTGCTATTTTTTTGTAAAATATAAAATATAGTCAAGAGAAAATTTGCATACTTAATAAGCCAAATTACATTTTTTTTATGTAAAAGTAAGTGCTATTTTGACTTGCTTTTAAATTATTAGTTATGCAAATTTCGGTTGTACCTATATTTGGATTCTGAATTTTGTAATCTAAATATCATGTTTAAATTAACACCTTGTCTTGCGTCTGTTAAAGTATAGTTGTACTGTTCGTGTGCTTTTTCTGCAATATAAAAATATTTATCTAATTTGCAAGATTTTAATTTTTGACGAAAAATTTTTACTTTTTTTTTCTGAGGCAATTATTTTTTGACTGCTTTTTAACCAAAATAACTGATAAAACAAACAATACGAACTCAAAAGCAAAAATAAAAAAGTCTTAATTATCATTGCAATTAAGACTTTTCATATGGCAGGGGTAGAAGGACTCGAACCCTCACAGGCGGTTTTGGAGACCGATGTGCTACCATTGACACTATACCCCTATAATTAATAGATGTCTTTTCTTAAGACATTTATTATCTTAGCACACTTTTTCATTTTTGACAAGTAGTCTGAAAAAAATTTTTAAATAATTTGTACGCGCGTCAAAAAAGCAGAATATTTGATATCGCACATTTGTATAGTAAAAATCAAGTAGCAATAAAAATATATTATCTTATTATACAAATAGTACATGTATTAATACGATTAATAGAAAAGGGGTTGAAAAATGTAAAGGATATGAATTTAAAAATGAAAGAGATAAGCCAGAACATAAAACAAATGCTTATTTTAACAAAACAATCAAACTTAGAGGTACATAGGAAAGTGCAACTAAGATTTGATTGAATTGTATAAGAATTTTATAAAAAAGTAAATAGATTATCATATTTTGAATGATGAAAATGATTATTTTAAAATTTATTTTTTACTTTTTTTCTGAAATTGCCTAAAAAAACTTGACTTTAAAAAACAATTGTAGTATAAAAATATATAGTTAAATAAGAAAATTACAGTGAAAAAGAAAAAATACTTGACATTTTATTAAAGAGAGCGAATAGTAAGCTGAAATATTCGTAATAAAATAAGTATGGGGAGCTTTGGAGTAATAAAAATTAAGGTGCTTAAAGTAATGCAAAAGCAAAACTTTAAGAATTAGGGTGGAAACGCGGAACTAAACTTTCGTCCCTAGCTAAATGTGTAGCTAGGCTCGGAAGTTTTTTTATATTCTAGGAAAGTTATCATAGTATGATAACTTTCTGTAGAAGATAAATATGGCAGAAATTAGATTTTGTAGCGGTTTGCACTGCGTACAAAATCTTGATTCTGGCTTTTTGATATTAAAAGTCAATATAAAATTTTTCGAGCATAAAGATATACAAAAATTTTATAATATAAAAAGGGAGGAATAATTATGTTAAAATCAATGGACACACTAGTAGCGTTATGCAAAGGAAGAGGATTTATATATCCGGGATCAGAAATTTATGGAGGATTGGCAAATACTTGGGACTATGGACCTTTAGGAAATGAACTTAAAAACAATGTAAAAGCAGCATGGAGAAAAAAATTCATACAAGAACAACCAAACATAGTAGGACTTGATGCAGCAATATTAATGAACCCAGAAACATGGGTAGCATCAGGACATGTTGGAGGTTTTTCAGACCCATTAATAGACTGTAAAGAATGTAAAACAAGACATAGAGCTGATAAATTAATAGAAGAATGGGCACATGATAATGGAAAAGACATGATAGCAGATGGAATGACAGACGAAGAATTAATCAATTTCATAAATGAAAATAAAATACCATGTCCATCATGTGGAAAAACAAACTTTACAGATATAAGAAAATTCAACTTGATGTTCAAAACATTCCAAGGAGTAACAGAAGATACAACATCAACAGTATATTTAAGACCAGAAACAGCACAAGGAATATTTGTTGATTTCAAAAATGTATTACGTACATCAAGAAAGAAAATGCCAATGGGAATTGCACAAATTGGTAAAGCATTCAGAAATGAAATAACACCAGGAAACTTTACATTTAGAACAAGAGAATTTGAACAAATGGAACTTGAATTTTTCTGCAAACCAGGAACAGACTTAGAATGGCATAAATATTGGAAAGATTATTGCGAAAACTTCTTAATTAATTTAGGAATGAAAAAAGAAAATATCAG
>CAKOWP010000101.1 GCA_934122385.1 uncultured Clostridia bacterium
GATGTTGATGATTCTCCAAAGTCTCCTCCATTACTTGTATCATCACTGGTTGTATAGCTTGTTGATGAATCTGCTATATTTGTTTCATCATTTACTGTTTCATCTCCTATTGTTGCATCTTCGCTTAGTTCTGCTGTTGTTATATATGTTTTTTCTTCATTTTCTCCTACCTCATTGTTCATAGGAAATTGATATGTTTTTTCTGTTCCCTCTTCCTCTGTTTCTAGTTCTGTTGTTTCTAATTTTTTCAATTGGTTCTGTTCATCTAAACTGTATACTGTTATTTTTTCGTTTTTGTTTTCTGCTGTGTATTTTGCTTGAATTTCAACAATTTCTCCATATTCACTTGGATTATATACTGCTTTCGTTTCTTCTGATTCACTTTGTGCTTCATCCTGGCTTTGTGTTTCTATTTCATTTTGCGCCTTATTTTGATTTTGACTTGTATTCGCGTTTTCTTCTTGTATTTCTGCTTGATTTGAAACTCCATTCTGACTTTCAGTTTTGTTCTCAGTTATTATTGCAGTGAATGCTTTTTTCATTGATTGGCTTTCGTTTGGAAGTTTTACGTCTGTTAACGTTCCTATATCTATATCTTTTGTTTCTAGTTGAGCCCCTAATGGCATATATCCAGTTGCTATAATGTCTCCTGTTTCATTTGTTATTTTCCTATTATAAAATGTCTTTTTTTCTGCATTTTCAGCCACTGTTATTGTTGCTCCACTTACTTCTAGCTTCTCAACTTCTTTTGTATCATAATCAGTTGCCACTTGAACTTTCTTCTCTGAAATTTCTTTATCTGTTAATTGTATAGTTCTTGAATCAATTTCTTCATCTTCAGAATTATAATATTTAGTTATCATCTTTGTATTTACTATTTCTGGTAATTCTAATAGATAAACTCCATCACTTGTCTCTGTTGCCTCTACTGTGATTGTTTCTTTCTCTATTTGATTATTTTTATCTGCGACTTCTAACGATATTTCTATTACCTTCTCTGCCCTTGACCTTCGTACATTATGATATGCGCCCATCATGATTGCTATTGTCATAATTAGTATAAATATGTTTCTTATTCTTTTAGCTATTAGTTTATTTTTTAACATTATTTTCCTCCGTTTTTTGACTCAAATCTTCTATTTTTTCTCTATATATTTATATCATAATGTTCTCTTTTTTTCAACGTTTTTCGGCATTTTTTTCTAAGAAATTTATGGCATTTTTTGCACACGCGAGATCGCTTTTTTTCGGTGCATTTTTGCACATGTGAGATCGCTTTTTTTCGGTGCAAGTGCACGAAAAAAAAGCGGAATAATCGGTGCAATTTTAAAAAATAAGCTTGAATTTTCTAAATTCAAACTTACTTATATTTTATTTATATTTTCTCTATTTCTTCTTCACTTAATCCTGTTATTTCTGATATTTGTTTGATTGGCATTTTTTGTTTTTTTAACTTTTGGGCTATTTCTTTTTTTCCTTGTTCTATTCCTTCTTCTAAGCCCTCTTCTCGTCCGATTTCCTTGCCTTCTTTCATTCCATCTTCTCTTGCACAGTCAAGTGCAGACTTTTCTTCTAGTTTTGACATTAATCTAATTTCTGCCAATCTTTTAACTTCTTCATCTCCTGTTAAAACTTCATAATTTTCAACAGCTCTTTTTACTTTATCATTTTCCTTACATGCCATTTCTAACAAGTCCCCCCTCTCCATGTCCAGAAACGCGCTCCATTGGTTTATTCGTTTTGTCATATCTGGATTTTGGTTTCTAAATTTTTCTAATTCTATATAATAATATTTTACGTCATTATTTATCTCATATTCTCTATGTTCTTTTACTACTCTTACTGTTTCTGTAATATATTCAGGTAATTTTATAAATGAATAATCTAATATTGCTATTATTATTGTTGGTTTTAATTGTCTATAATCTTCTCCTGGTCCTAGTTGCTCTATTAATTTTTTACATGCATAAAATGTTGTTCTTTTCTCTATATTTTTATAGTTTTTTATTTGTATTTCTACATTTATAAATTCTCCATCTTCTAGTTCTACGCCTAAGTCTAGTATTCCAAATTTTTGCTCTTTTGCTAATTGTTCTAACCTCACATCATGCATTACTTTTTTTATTACTATTTTTTCTCCTAATATAGCCTCTAGAAAATCTTGTAAAAATTCCTCATTTTCTTTTCTGCCATAAAATGCTTTAAACATTATATCGCTTTTCATCTTTAGTTCTGGATTTATTTGTATTTTTAAACTCATCCTATCTCTCCTTTCATTATATCTTTTTTTAGTATTTTTAGCAATCATTTATGCTATTTTTTTGTATTTTATTTAGAGCATGTTTAATAAAGGCGCATAGGCATCATCTCCGTTCTTTATGATATTTTCTAAATACTGATTTTTTTCATGTGAATTAAACTATTGAATAAAATCAAAAATTTAAAATTTATTTCTGTATTGCTAAGTTGCTTTTGTACTCCAAATTTAGTACATATCTAATATAACACAAAAAACTCTATCTGACAAGAGTTTTTTTAGTTTTTATAGTCACATACCCAATCATAACCACGTGTAAAACACAATGTCAACAACTTAAGAAAAAGAAGAAGTTTTTATATAAAATTTCTTCTTTTTTTGATATAATGTAAGCAGG
>CAKOWP010000102.1 GCA_934122385.1 uncultured Clostridia bacterium
TCTGAAAACATTTTCTCATGCTCTGTTTCTATATTATTTTCAAAAATTGGTTCTTTATGCAAATCATAAGTTTTTGCTACTATTTCAAAACCGCTTTCTTCAAAATAAATCAAACTTGAATTAAATAAATCATCGTCATCTGTTTTAAAATAAACTTCTCCATTTTCTGCCAAAAATTGTTTATATTTTTCAAGTTGCCTTGTATGTGTAAGTCTTTTCTTTCTATGTTTTCCCTTTGGCCAAGGATTACAAAAATTTATATATATTCTTTGAATATTATCTGTTTTATCCAAAATCATTGGTATTCTTTCAATATCAAATCTTGTTAGAGCAACATTATCTGGTTCAATATTTTTTTCTTGATACACTTGTTCCACATTTCTTTTTGCTAGTCCAAGCATTGCATCAACTAAATCTATTGCTATATAGTTAATATCTAAATTTCTTGATGCTAGATTTGATATAAATTTACCTTTTCCACATCCAAGTTCCAAATGTATTGGATTATTTGGATTTTTGAAAAATTCCTTCCATTTTCCTTTCCATTCTTCTGGGTTGTCTATATAAAATTTACTTGCTTCTAATTCTGGTCTCGCCCATTTTTTGTACCTTATTCGCATTTTATTTTTCCTTCCTTAATGTTTTTATTAATATAATTCTTAGGTAAATGCTCTAAAGGGTCCTGCCTTCGGGTATTGTTAGAGTATTTACATTAGAATTTGTTAACGTCATGTAGGGAACCTGAGAAAATATGAAAAATACCATTCACAGGTATTTCAAGGATTTTCCTTACTAAACTGTAACAATTATATACATATTTATAAAAAAAGTAAAGTAAAAATTTGTATTTTTTGCACTTTCCTGTTACAATAATGTTACATATAATGACCAAGGGAAAAATAGACGCACACAAACTATAAAATTATATATTAAGAAGGATCAAAAATGGAAATAAATTATGAAATAAAAAACAGTACACAAACAATAAATAGCATATTGAAAAATGAACTAAAAATATCATCAAGGCTTTTATACAAATTAATAAAATTAAATAAAATAAAACTTAATCACAAGCCCTGTGACACACGTAAAACAGGCAACTTAGGAGACACAATTACAGTCAGCTTTGATTATGAAGAAGATAATTCAAATATTGTACCAACAAAGATGGATTTAAATATCGTATTTGAAGACGACTGGCTTTTGGTTGTGAATAAACCTGCTGGAATTGCAATACATCCATCAGTTTTACATTACTCTGATTCTTTGTGTAATGGTATAAGATTTTATTTTGATAAAATTGGTTTAAAGAAAAAAATAAGACCTGTTAATAGGCTTGATTTGAACACATCTGGATTAGTTGTTTTTGCAAAATGTGAATACATTCAAGAATGTTTAATTAACCAAATGAAAAATAATCAATTTAAAAAAGAATATTTAGCAGTTTGTAATGGATTTTTTAACGAAAAATCTGGTACAATTAATTTACCAATTGCAAGAAAAGAAAATAGTATTATTGAAAGATGTATTTCCGAAAATGGTCAAACTGCCATAACTCATTATGAAGTTTTAAAAGAATTTGATAATTATTCTTTAGTTAAGTGTTCTTTAGAAACAGGTAGAACACATCAAATTAGAGTTCATATGTCTGCCATTGGTCATCCTTTGCTTGGTGATAGTTTATATGGTTCTATTTCTGATTTAATTAATAGACAGGCTTTACATTGCTTTAATTTGCAATTTATTCATCCTGTTTATAATAATGATTTGAATTTTTTTGGTGATTTACCTAATGATTTTAAAATTTTTGATTTTTAATATTTATTATTTTGCCTTGAATCTAAAATTGTATCTATGTAAATATTGTTATTTACTATAAAATATATCAGAATATATCTTTTTTCAATAACCATCTTTCTTATTGAAGGTGGTTTTTCTCTTTTTGAATTTAATTTTCTTCCTAATTTTGGATAATACTTTAATATAATTATGTACTCTTTAAATGTCTGTTTTAATTTTATTGCTGCTTTTATACTTACCTTACTTAAAAATGATATATGTGCTTTTATCATATTATAAGCATTATTGGTTAAATATATATTATACTTCATAGTTTTGCTCCATAATTGCTTTGTCAATTATATCTTGTATTTCATTAAAAACAGCATCTTCAGAATAGCAAACTAATTTTCCTAACTTCAAGTTTCCTATATCTACTTGAATATTATTAATTATTTTTTTCATACCTTTTTTACCAACAATAGACATTATATCTTCATCAAATATTTCTAATCTTCTTGTCAATATCATTCCTCCTTTATCTTGAAAACCAACAATTCTCTTCAAATTAATTACCTCCCTAAAATAAAATCAGAAATAGAGAGCAAATCTGTAAGCCGGGTTCTGTCTTTTAAAATAGTCATTTATCTAGGACATATATTGCTATATGCCTCAAGC
>CAKOWP010000103.1 GCA_934122385.1 uncultured Clostridia bacterium
ATAATAAAATATACTTCAAATCAAGAAAATGAATGCTATCATAATGGAATAATAAAAGCAAAAGCTGAAAAAAATGCTGAATTAAATATAGTTTTAGTTAATTTAATGAATGTAAAATCAAATAACTTTTTAGCAATTGAAAATGAGTTTGAGGAAAATGCAAAAATTAATTATACAATTGTTGACTTTGGCGGAAAGCATAGCATTACAAATTATTATTCTAATTTACAAGGAGATAATTGTGATAACCAACTAAACACAATTTATTTAGGAAAAGAAAATCAGGTTTTTGACTTAAATTATATAGGTGAATTAAGAGGCAAAAAATCTAATATTGATATAGAAGTTCAAGGCGCTTTGAAAGATATTTCTAAAAAACATTTTAAAGGAACGATTGATTTCAAAAAAGGTTGCAAAAAGGCTACTGGAAATGAAAATGAGGCTTGTATGTTGTTATCAGATACAGCAAAATCAATAGCTTTACCAATGCTTCTTTGTTCTGAAGAAGAGGTTGAAGGAAATCATTCAAGTTCAGCTGGAAAAATTGGTGAAAAAGAATTATTCTATATTATGAGTAGAGGTTTTGAACTTAAAGAGGCTATGAAATTGATGGTTAGGGCTAGATTTAATCAAATTTTAGAGAAAATTGAAAATGAAGAATTGAGAGAAGAAATTTTACAAGAAATTGATAAGAGATTAGATTAATAATATAATTGTAATTTTAAGGAGAAAGATTTAATGAAGAATTCAAGAGAGTTTATGGATGAATTTATGGGAACATGGAAAAATATGATGAAATACCAAAACATTAAAATAAATCCTATTGAACCAAATTATGATGAAATAGAAAAAGCTTTTTCAGAAGAAAAGAAAATTGTATATACACAAGAATGTAACGAAAATCAACAAATATCCGAAATAGAAGATGATGGGAGATAATTTATGAATACAGAACAAATAAAAAAAGATTTTCCACTACTAGAAAATGAAAACATCACATATCTAGACAGTGGAGCAACAACACAAAAACCAATTCAAGTAATAAAAGCTGTAGAAGAATTCTACAAAAAATACAATGCAAACCCACATAGGGGAGCATATTCATTAAGCGTAGAAGCAACTGAACAATACGAAAACACAAGAACAAAAATAGCAAAATTCATAAATGCAAAACACAGAGAAGAAATAATATTCTCAAAAAATGCAACAGAAAGTTTAAACTTAATTGCATATTCATATGGTTTGGACAACCTAAAAAAAGATGATGAAGTTGTAATTTCAATAATGGAACATCATTCGAATTTAGTTCCTTGGCAAAAAATGACAAAGCAAACAGGTAGTAAATTAAACTATATGTATATAAATGATGAATTTGAATTAACAGACGAAGAAATAGAAAGCAAAATTACAGATAAAACAAAAATCGTTGGAATTACACATGTTTCAAATGTTTTAGGAACAATAAATAATGTGAAAAAAATAATTAAATATGCACACAAAAAAGGTGCAGTAGTAATAGTTGATGCATCACAAAGTATACCACATATGAAAATTGATGTTCAAGATTTGGATGCTGATTTTCTGGTATTTTCAGGACATAAAATGCTTGCACCACTTGGAATAGGCGTATTATATGGAAAAAGAGAAATACTAAATAAAATGACTCCATTTTTAATGGGTGGAGATATGATAGAATACGTTTATGAACAAGATACAACATTTGCACCACTTCCAAATAAATTTGAGGCTGGTACACAAAATGTTGAAGGCGTAATTGGTTTAGGTGCAGCTATTGATTATATTGAGAATTTAGGATATGATAAAATACAAGAAATTGAACATGAAGTAATATCATATGCAAGACAAGAATTATCAAAACTAGATTATTTGACACTATACACAACACCAAATGAAGAAAATCATTCAAGTGTAATTTCATTCAACATTAAAGGGGTACATCCACATGATGTTGCAAGCATTTTGGATTCAGAAGGTGTATGCGTGCGCTCTGGAAATCATTGTGCTCAACCGCTTATGAGATTCTTGGGTATTGATTCTACTTGTAGAGCTAGTTTCTACATTTACAACACAAAAGAGGATGTAGATAAATTGGTTAAGGCACTTGATAAGGCTTATAATATGTTTAAAAATTATATAAAATAATTAAAATAAATATTGACTATTAAGTAAATATATATTATAATCTTCTCGGTTGGGAAGTTAACCTTCTTCAGGCATAAGTGCATAGACTAGTAAGTCTATGTTATATGCTTGCTAATCTATGCATTTATGTCTTTAATGACTTAAATGTAAATCTCGAAAGAAGGAGGTTAACAGCTATGGAGTTAATAAAGGTTTTATTAATAATATTAGCTTTCTTTTTAGGACTATCGTTTCTAGTACATATTTGCTCAAAAAAGAGATATGCATTAAAATATTGTTCCAAAAAAAG
>CAKOWP010000104.1 GCA_934122385.1 uncultured Clostridia bacterium
TATTAGAATAGCAATTATAATTATTGATATTGATATTATTATGTTTTTTATTGATTCTTTCATTACTTAACTCCTTTCTTTATACTTTATTATTTCAATTTTATTTTACAATCCAATATCCATTTTTTGTTGCTCCGACTCTTTCAATAATACCATTATCTTTTAGCAGTTCTACCATTACCATCAGAAAATGGATGTATAAATATAAATTCATAGTGAAATACTGAAGATAGTATAAGTGGATTTATGGTGTCTTTAACTTCATTCATCCAATTAAATAAATTATCCATTAAAGTTGGAACTAATCTATGTGGTGGGGCCATAAAAATCTCAACATTCTCATCATAAACAGCTTCCCCATGATAAGCTTTTGTTTAGTTCTAAAAGGTCCAACCTCTTTACAAGTTTTATTATTTTCATAAATACTATTACAATACAACTCATCAACTCTATTATCAGGGACAAAGAATTTACCACAATTCTTACATTTTTTAATATCGGTACTTTCTATTTCAGTAATTTCAAATAATTCAATTATAAATGTTTGAATTATATCATTGCTCTCAAAACAATATGTATTTAAATAATCTGTATTAACATTTTTTGCAATCTCTTGTGCATCAGCCTCTCTTGTTATAGAAAACTCTGTAAAATCTCCAAAATTATTTAAAGTTAATTTTAAATTATTTGAATCATATAATTTTCTTACTTCAGATTCTTTTTTGCTATCTCTTAATATATGTAATCTCTGTATAGGAGTTAAATCATTCAATTCTTCTAAGTCATTTAAATTATAGATATATGTAATATCAGCAATGAAAGCATTTTTATACATTTCTAATTTGTTTTTTAAATTATTTATAACATCATCAACCATTTCATTATATTCTTTTTCAGAATAATACTGATAAATTTTTATATCAGATAGATGAGCTATTATTGTAATACCATATTTATTAATGAATTCTCTAGTATTATTTAAATCTGAAAAATCAGTATTTAAAAAGTCACATAATTGAACTCCTAACTTAATTTTCTCATATCTATTATAAAATTCATAACTTTTACGTTTTTTATAAAATCTTAAATCTTGGTATGCCATAAATTTGTATTTATTAAACTTATTTATAAAAAATTGATTTTTTAAACGTAATTCAAATCTTTCCATGTTGCCTCACTGTCACTCTCTGTTATTTATTGAAAATATTTTATCACAAACTATTGACATATGCAATAGCTAATGCTAAAGCATTTGTTAGTAGTTATTAAATGATTAGCAAAAACCAACCACAGATAGCACATTGAAAATTGAATAATCCGTTACTGGATAGAAGCAGAAATGCTCTTCTACACAGTCTCGGCTTGAGTGGTTTAAAAGTACCATCGCACGCAAAGAGTGTAGCTAGACCTGATGGGGTAGTGGTGAAATTCCAAAGATTTGAGAAATCAACGACCAGTAAAAGCCCAGTGTAATTTAGGGTATGAGATAAATGTAGATTACAAAATACAAACGAAAGGAGACAAATACTATGGAAAATATGTGTGGAATTAAAATGTTTTCAGCACAAGATATTTGCAAAGGATTACACGTTACAAAAAAAACAGCTTATGCTATAATGAAAATGAAAGAGTCTGGTGCAAGATATGTTGTAAGAAAACTATTAATAAGTGAAGATAACTTAAAAAAATATTTAAATAATGAAAAAAACTAGAAAGAAAAAGAAGATTTAAATTTGCCCTTTAAATCCTCAATACAAAACTTTGCTTAAGCAATAAGCTTAAGACTTAAAATTATCTTTAGCAAGAATACCTTGCTAAATCTATTATAATCTAAAAACTTGAAGAATACAAAAAGAGTAAAGACTAATTGTTGTCATACATAGTCAAAGTGAGGAAATTTGTTACAGGGTTTCCTTGCTTTTTTTGAGCATAAAAAAAGTAGATGTAGTTACAGATACATCTACAGCAAACAATATACACAAGCCGAACTAGAGTACATTGCTTAATGTAACTATATAATAACACCTTTTTTATAATTTGACAAATGCAATTTTTCGAAAAAAATCTTAAAATATCTGACTCTATCTTTGCCTATTTATCACTTGCATTATAATTGCATTATAATTTTTTGTAATTAGTAAAAAATACAGTAAAATCAATAGTTTTTAAATTAGCGGGTCATTTCACCTCAACCATATTTTTATAGTGTAGGAAGTCCAAACTTAAATAGGGACAAAAACAAGGATATCAAGAAGACTCTAGAGGTATCCTTGTTTTTTATTCTATAATTATGTCTTTCGGATAAAAAAAGAACTAGATTAATCTATACCGAAGAAATCTAGTTCAATAAATAATAAAATAATATAAATATATGAATTTAAAGAAAT
>CAKOWP010000105.1 GCA_934122385.1 uncultured Clostridia bacterium
TCTTTTATTCTGAAATTTACATTTTTTAGTGCTTGTATTTCGTCTTCTTTGTTTTGATATTTTTTTCCTATATTTTTGACTTCTAGTATGTTTTTCATAAATTGCCTCCTTTTATTTATCCTAATATATTTTATGTAAAATTCAAAATAGAGGTTACCTTATTTCTTCTAATTTCTTTTTAAGTTCTATAATATGTGTTTTATAATTTTATTACAGTTCAGTAAGGAAAATCCCTGAAATACCTGTGAATGATATTTTGAATATATTTCGAATGTGACCAAAATAGTGTTACAAATTCTTAAGTAAATGCTCTAAAGGGTCCTGCCTTCGGGTATTGTTAGAGTATTTACATTAGAATTTGTTAACGTATGTCGGGAACCTGAGAAAATATGAAAAATATCATTCACAGGTATTTCAGGGATTTTCCTTACTGAACTGTAACATAATTTTATGAATATGATTGGAGAAAAAATTAGAAATTCTTAAATAGTTTTATGGAAAGAGTTCACATTGTGGAATGGTACCATAAAAAAATTTTAGAATTTCTTTTTTTCGTATTGAATTGAATAAAATTAAAAAACACATATCATAGAATGTACATATCAAAATATAATTAGAAAAAAAGCAATAACTTTGTAGCTATTGCTTTTCTTTTATAAATTCACATTTTCAAATTTAGTTTTACTAATTAATTCTGAAATTTGGTAAATCAATTTTTGCTGTTCTGGAGTGCATTTATCCAGTAAAGCTCTAAAATCTTCTTTTAAATACTCTTTTGAAGTCCTATTGCTTCCTATTAATAAATATCCTGGTGATACATCTAGAACCTCAGCTATTTGAGTTAATCTCTTTAAATTAATTTGACACTTTCCTGTTTCTACACGACTCATATAAGCAACAGATACATTTATTTTATCAGCCAACTCTTCTTGTCTTATTTTTTTATTTAATCTCGCTTCTCTTATTCTTCTTCCTATAACACTATAATCTGGCAACATTTTCCTCCCTCCTCTTTCCTTGTTTGTAAATATATCACTTATATGGTTATTAGTCAATATTTTTTATCATATTGTTAATATTTATTTTTTATTTGTAATAAAGTTTTTGCTACTTCTGAATTCATATTTTTTAATTTGTCACTTGTTATATTATTTATGTCTATAATATTGTAAGAAAAATTTATTCTATTTTTTTCATATTTAATGTACCTTATATTTTTATTACTGCTTTTCCATTCTTTTTTTCCTGTATAAATAACAATTGGTATCACTATTGGATATCTTGAATTTTCTTTTTTCTCTTCATTGCTCCATTTTTTTATGATATCTGTTGAACGTTCAAATATCCTATATGAAATATTGTTATCAATTCTGTCTAAAACCTTAATAAATATAAAATTTTCTCTATTTTCTATTTTACAAGTTAAATTATTATTGATTTTTTTATCTGTAATATTTGTTTCGCTATCATAATATACAACGTTTTCGTTAAATGAAAAATTTAAAAATTCTTTTAAGAATTTTTTGAGTTCCCATTCATTACTTAAAATTTTTATGATTTTATTTTTTTTGCTATGCTCTTGTATTATTCCATTTTTGGTTTCATATCTTTCTATTTTTTCTTCTACTTTTGTAATTCTATAAAATTTTCTATTTTCTATACAATCGGCATAATCATTGTATGAAAAATAATTCATACCCACCCCTTTCTATTCATTTGTTTAATAAATTTTTTGGTAATTTTTAGATTACAACTTTTTTGAATTTAATTTACATTTGAATTTAATAATTTAAGAAAAAATTTTTTCTGTCTCTATATTAACATAAAAAGGTAACAATTGCAATTAATTTTTGAATTGTTACCTAAGTTATAATTATATATTGTTGTTTTATGTTGAAATTTGTATTTTATTGTATTTTTATGTCTGAACTTTTTACAAAATAATATTATTTTGTAATTTTTTGTCTAACATATTCATACAAAATTATTCCTGTTGCAACAGATGCATTCAAACTTTCTGTCTTTCCAAGCATTGGTATTTTTATTTTTTCATCTGCCATTTTTTGAATTTGTGGTTCAACACCATTTGCTTCGTTTCCTATAATAATCACCTTTTTATCAAAATTGATATCATATAGACTATTGTTTGTTTGAAGTGAACTTACAACTAGTTTGAAATTATTTTTTTGTGTTTCTTTTAGCGTTTGCTCTAAGTTTTCACATTCTATAATCTTAATTCTAAAAATTGCTCCCATTGTTGAACGTACAACTTTTGGGTTATAACAGTCAGCTGTTCCTTTTGATACCAATATTTGGTTTAAGCC
>CAKOWP010000106.1 GCA_934122385.1 uncultured Clostridia bacterium
GAACTAGATTAATCTATACCGAAGAAATCTAGTTCAATAAATAATAAAATAATATAAATATATGAATTTAAAGAAATTGTAGCAAAACCTAGCAAATAAGTCAATAAGAAAAACAAAAAAACTCAAAAAATATTGAAAATAAGCCAAAACATAATAACATTCTTCATTTACTAAAACAGTTTTAAATTTTAAACAAATAAAGAGCATCTATGAAATTTTTAAAATTTATATACCTAAATCAAAAATTTTCAAATTTTCAAAAGCAGGATCATAAATATTTTTACCCATAAAATCAAACCTAGAACCATGACAAGGGCAGTCCCAAGTTTTATCTGCATCATTCCAAGAAAGCAAGCAACCAAGGTGAGTACAGATAGGATTAACCGCAAAAATATTACCGTGAAGTATCTTTATAAATACCAACCTTTTGATTATTAACATCAATAATTCCACCAGAATTAATAGGGATTTTTTCAAAATTAACAGTTGAATCTTTAAACTTTTTTATAGCAAGAGAATTAACAGATTCAGTAATCATATTTTTAATTTCGGTTCTATTTTTTATAGGATGAACACGAGTAGAATCAAATACATAAGCATATTTATTTTCTTTGCCCAAAATCATATCACACACAATATTTGCCGCAACATTAGAAGTAGTCATTCCCCACTTATTAAAACCAGTTCCAACATAAATATTGTCCATCACATTTGAAAAGCGCCCAATATATGGGATTTTATCAAGAGTAATGCAGTCACGAGTATCCCATCTAAAAAGAATTTCACAATTTGGATATAATTGTTTAGCATAATTTTCTAAAGTACCATAAGTATCTTCATAAGGCGCAGGAGTACCAGTCTTATGACCACAACCACCAAGCAAAAGAATTTTCTTGCCATTATAATTTGCAGTTCTAAAAGAAAAAGTTGGAGCAGAAGCAGTAATATACATACCATTATTTAAAGTTTTCTTTACATCGACACCAATTACATAAGAAGATGCTTGATACATCTTAAAAAAATAAATTCCAGGAAAATTTATAAAAGGATAATGTGAAGCAAGAATGACATATTTTGAAGTTACAACATTATTTGGAGTAAAAATATAAAAATTATCTCCTAATTTTTTTACATCAGTAACAGTGGTATTAGTAAAAATTTCACCATTATATTTTGAAATACACTTAGCCAAACCATTTATATATTTTATTGGATTAAATTGAGCTTGATTTTTAAACTGCACAGCACCTGCAACATCAAAAGGTAAGCCAGTTTTAGTAACAAAGTTTGCAGGGAAGCCCAAAGCATTTAAAACATCAACCTCTTTTTTAATTTGAGGAACTTCATTAGGGTTTGTGGTATAAACAAAATTAGACTGTCTTTCAAAATCACAAATTATCTTTTCATCATCAATTATATTTTTGATATTTTCAATAGCTTCCTGATTTGCAGACAAATAATCTTTTGCAAAACCTTCACCATATGTTTCAACTAAATAAGTGTAAAAAAGACCATGTTGAGATGTGATTTTTGCAGTAGTATGGCCTGTAGTTTTATGACCAATTTCATCTTTTTCTAAAATTGTAACATTCAAACCAGCCTTCGAAAGATAATAGCCACAGGTCATTCCAAAAATTCCAGCACCTATTATACATACATCAGTATTAATATTTTTTGATAAACTATCAAATTTACTATAATTTTTATTTTCAGTTAACCATAAAGAATTCATAAAAATCTCCTTTTTATATTTATAAAAATTTATAAGAGTAAGTATAATAATTAAATCTTTGTTAGTTATATATTTTTAATTGTATCAAATTGATTTTTGTGAAAAATAGAAAATGTTAAATAAAAAGCTGAGGAATGCTCACGTAAAAATGTATATAGACATTTTTAAATAGGTGAGAGAGGCTCAGATTTTTATATTAAATTTTCTTTTTGAACATAATTAATGTGAGATAATTAAAAATATATAACTAACAAAATAAAAACAATATAAACTTTTTTAAATTTAAATCTATAACTATTATTTACTAAAAAAATTAATAAATACAAAAAAAGGTGGAAAAATAAAAAACAAAGTGATATACTAAGAAAAAAACAAAAGACAACGGGTAAAATTAATACACAAAAAAGAAAGGAACGTGATAAAAAATGGAAAAAAGTTTAGAAGAAAAACTATTTCACAAAAAAGAAAACGGATGGAACACAGTAGACACAAGAAAAAAAGAAGCAATATTCAATTTTTCAAAAGACTACATGAACTTTTTAAATAAAGCAAAAACAGAAAGAGAATTTATAG
>CAKOWP010000107.1 GCA_934122385.1 uncultured Clostridia bacterium
ATAGGAGTATATATAAATTCTTTAAATGGAAGTATATTTGCAATTTTTTGAAACCATTCAGGAAATAATGTAAGTGGTGCAATTAATCCTGAAAAAATTGATATAATTGATTGCCTTAAAATTTGCATTCCCCATATTGAGTTCGTATAAAAGCCAATTGTTCCAACTATCATTTGTATAAAAAATGATATTGGAAGTATAAGTATTATTACAAATATAAATAATAAAAAATTTATAAAACTTACAGGAAGTTGTACACTCCAAAAAAATGAACATATTATAAATGTTGCTATTGAGATTGGAATTGCATATCCAATTTCTCCCATATATAATCCAAAGCAATATTTAAAATATGAAATTGGACTCAGTAATTCTTTATTTAGCTGCCCTTTTCTAATTGATTTTGCAATATCTTCATTTATTCCCCACGTTGCTATCGCTTTAATTGAAATAACTAAAATATAATATGTAACCATATATTCTATACTATATCCACCTGCATTACCTGTTTGATAATATATTGCTTGCCATACAAAAATATAAACAACAACTTCTACTATTCTATTTAATGTCCATAAAAAGAAATTGGATTTATAAATAGAATATTCTTTAAAATGTACTCGTGCTAATGCTAACCATGTTTCTAACATATTTTTACTCCTCTATATATTTCTTTTAATATATCTTCTAATTCTGTTTCTTTCATATGAATATCTACTATATCTCCATATTTTGAAATCATCTCGACTATTTTTACAATTGTCATTCTATCATGGCTAAATTTTATTTTTATATTCTCTTCATTTTCTTCTATAATTTCAAAATCTTCATCATATAGATTTTCAGTTATACTTGCTTTTTTATTTTTTAAAATAATTTCAGCTGAAACACTATTTCCATATGTGTCTTTAAATTTTTGTTTTTCTCCATCAAAAACTATTTTACCTTGATCTAATAATATTATTCTATCACATACATCTTCAATGTCCTTTAAATCATGTGTTGTAAGTATTACTGTTGTATTTTTTTCTTTATTTATATCTTTAATAAATTTTCTAATATTCTCTTTTACTAAAACATCCAGTCCAATTGTTGGTTCATCTAAATAAACTATTTTAGGATTATGCAAAAATGTTGCTGCAATTTCACATCTCATTTTTTGCCCTAAACTTAAATTTTTTACTTGTTTTTCTAATAAATCTTCTAGCTGTAATAATTTAGTAAAGTGTTTTAAATTGTTTCTATATTCATTTTCTGGAATTTTATACATTTTTTTTATTAATCTAAAAGATTCGATTACAGGCAAATCCCACCATAATTGTGTTTTTTGTCCAAAAACTGCACCTATATTTTTGTTATTTTCTATTCTTTTTTCATTTGGCACAATTCCATTTACTACAACTTGTCCAGATGTTGGTGATAACAGCCCTGTGAGCATTTTTATTGTTGTTGATTTTCCTGCTCCATTTTCTCCTATGTAGCCTACTAATTCACCTTCGTTAATATTAAAATTTATATTATTTACTGCTGTAAATTCTTTATATTTTGGTTTAATTAGATTTTTTAAGTAACCTAATAATCCATCTTCTTTTTCTATAATTTTATAGTTTTTTACTAAATCTTTTACTTCTATTAATGACATTATTTTCTCTTCTCCATTTTAAAATATTTCTTTTATTTTTCTATATATGTCATACCAACTATAACATCTATAAATATTCTTTCCATTGCATTGCTCATTATAATTTGCATGATAGCAAATTACAGGTATTTCATTAGAAATTGTATTTATATTTTTAGGCTTATCTTCAATCATTAAATCTATATTATTTTGTTTGCATATTTCTAATTTATCTTCTGGACTAAAAATTATATTGTCATAATGTATTTGATTAATTTTTAGCCAATTTAATACAATATTTCTATTTTCTTCTATTGTCATTACATTTGGCTGAATGGCTTAAAAAAGAACCTCTAGCCGTAATTATATAAATTTCATGTCCATCTTCTTTTAATTTATCAATTACTTCATTTGCAAATTTTCTTGCTTCTACATTAATTGAATATTCTCTAAAATATTTATTCCAAAATTCATCATCTAATTTTATATCTACATCAAATATTTCATTAGTTTCATATCCTTTATAATTTTTTATTCCTAAACCATAGTTTTCATAATAAAATTTACTTCCATAGTCTAATTGCCATTGTTCTATATCAGTTAAAACTCCATCTATATCTATTCCTATTTTCATTTTATTTTGCTCCTTATTTCAT
>CAKOWP010000108.1 GCA_934122385.1 uncultured Clostridia bacterium
ACATTCTTCTTTTCACTATCTTCATTATAATAATCGTCTCTATATAAAAACATAACAATATCAGCATCTTGCTCAATAGCTCCAGATTCACGCAAATCTGAAAGCATAGGTCTATGATCAGGCCTTTGTTCAACAGCTCTTGACAACTGTGAAAGTGCAATTACAGGCACATTTAATTCTTTTGCAAGAATTTTTAAAGACCTACTTATTTCTGATATCTCTTGTTCACGACTAGCGTTACGCTTATTACTTCCCTGTACCAATTGCAAGTAATCTATTACAACTAAACCAATATTTTTTTCTAATTTTAGTTTTCTACATTTAGCTCTTATTTCCATTACAGATATACCTGGTGTATCATCTATGTAAATTCCTGTTTCTGAAAGTGGACCAATTGCTTCTGCTAATTTTCCCCAATCTTCATCTTCCAACTTACCTGTTCTAACTTTATTACTATCAACCATGGCTTCACTACATAAAATTCTGTTTACTAATTGTTCTTTTGACATCTCCAAACTAAATATTGCAACTGGTGTATTTCCTCTTACTGCTGCATTTGTAGCAATATTTAATGCAAATGCAGATTTACCCATTGCAGGTCTTGCAGCAACTAATATAAGTTCTGAGCCATGTAAACCTGCTGTTCTGTAGTCTAAGTCTGAAAATCCTGTTGGAACACCTGTTATATGTTGTTTTCTATTATATAACTCTTCCAATTGAGTAAAACTATCAACCAAAATATCTTTTATAGGTGCATATCCTTTTTGATTTTTATCTTGCATTATATTAAAAATCTTCTTTTCTGCACCTTCCATAATATCTTCAACATCTTCTGTTGGATCATATCCTAAATCTATTATTTCATTTGCTGTTTTTATCAAATTTCTTAATACAGATTTTTCCTCAACAATTTTGATGTATTTAGTAGCATTTGCTGTTGTTGGAACTTTTTCAGGCAATTCTGCCAAATATTCAAAACCACCTACTTGTTCAAATTTTCCCATTGATTCCAATTCAGATTTTAATGTTATTAAATCAATTGGTTCAGCTCTATTATACAAGTTTAACATTGCTGAATATATTATTCTATTATCTTCTCTATAGAAGTCTTCTTCCTTTAAGACTTCTATACTACTTGCCACTGCCTCTTTATCTGTAAGCATACTTCCTATTACTGCTTGTTCTGCTTCTACATCATGTGGTGGTATTTTTCCTATATCCATTGCTATTCCCCCAAAAATTCTGCTAATTTTTATAAATTGATACTCAATTATAATTTAGTACTATATATTTTTTCAAATACTGCATAAGTGTTTCTAATTACTCAGAAATTATATCTATTTTTACTTTCCCAACTACACTTTCAAATAATTTTATATCAACAGTAACTGTCCCTAAAGTTTTTATTGTTTCTTTTAAATCAATTTTCTTTTTATCAACTTTTATCTGATATTGTTTTTCCAAATTTTCCGCTATTTCTTTGGAAGAAACTCCTCCAAATATTTTTCCATTTGCACCTGATTTTACTTTTATTTTTAATAAAATTTTTGATAATTTATCTGCTATTCTTTCTGCTTCTTCTTTTTCTTGTGATTTTTTAAATGCTTTTGAATCTTGCATTCCCTTTAGTTTGCTCATGTTCTCTGCATTTGCTTCTACTGCTAAATTTTTTGGAAATAAAAAGTTTCTAGCATATCCATCTGATGCATTTATTACTTGATCTTTTTTTCCTACTCCTTTTATATCTGCTTTTAATATTACTTTCATTAAAATCACAACCTTTCGCTTTTTTCTAACTTTATATAGTTTACACTATTTTTGAGGATTTTTCAACCGAACATAAAAACTTTTCAATAAATAAAGCACTAAAAAATATTTACCAATACATATTGTATTTATATATAAATTATAGTATAATATTTTTGTCATTTTTATTCCTCCAATTTTAAAAGAAAGGAGGATGCAATACAAATGAAAAAAATCCTTAAAATTTTAATTAAACTTTATGTTATTAAATCTCTTAAAGACATTCTAAAAATGTTTGATTAATACATAAAGTAAAAAATACTAGAGTTTGCCGACTCTAGTATTTTTGTCATTTTTACAAATAAAAATTTCCTTAAAATTTTATTTTAGAAATGAGCTTTCATTTTCTAATCTATTATAATAGTTAACTTCCCATTTCTCTTTAACCATTATATTATATATTTTTATATTTGTAAAGATATTTTTTATATTTTTTTGATTA
>CAKOWP010000109.1 GCA_934122385.1 uncultured Clostridia bacterium
TGATGCATTCCTGTTAAACTGTTGAATATTGTTGATTTTCCTACGTTTGGGTTTCCTGCTAATGCTACTGTGTATGTTTTTTTCACAAGCTCACCACCTTAAATTTTATTATTACAATATATGTTTTGGTTTTAAGTTTATGAATTATATATGTTTTTGATTATTATTTTTGTTTTAAATTGTCTGATCAGAATTTATACATGCTAAAGTCTCAAAAACCCCAACTCTAATTAGAGTCAGGGTTTTGAGTTTAGTTAGAAATCTTTCCAACCATTAGAGTTGGATATTTTTTTTCGCAATAAGCTATTAAGTTTTTAACCATATCTGGCATTATAGCCTCACTTTCATTAGCTTTTTCCAACGTAGTTTGGTTCTTTTGCATTTCCAACATCTTTTTTACCTCCGCTTTTTGCTTTTTTGGTCTAACCTTATTATATCTCATTTTTATGTTAATCGCAATACTATTTCCAAAATTTGTAAATTTTTTTATTACTTAATATCTAGTATCCTTTTAACTTCTCCTGTTGAATTCAATTGTAAGACCTTCTTTGCAAGTTGTTTACATTCTTCAAAACTCATATCAGTTATTAACTTTCTAACCTTCAAAATCTTATTAGCATTCATAGAAAACTCATCAAGTCCAAGACCAACAAGCAAAGGAATAAACTTAACATCACCAGCCGCTTCTCCGCACATACCACATAAAATACCATTTTTATGTGCACCATCAATAGCAGATTTTATCAAGCGAATTACAGCTGGATTAAAATGAGAATATAAATTTGCAAGTTTCTCATTACCTCTCTCAACAGCAATAGTATATTGAATCAAATCATTTGTCCCTATGCTAAAAAAATCACACTCTTTTGCAAACTCGTCAGCCATTACAGCAGATGATGGAATTTCAACCATAATTCCAACTTCTATATTTTCATTAAATTTTATATTTTTTGTTTTTAACTCTTGTTTTACTTCTTCAATAATTTCCTTTGATTTTCGTAATTCTTCAATTGACGAAATCATTGGAAGCATTATTGCAACATTTCCATAACTACTTGCCCTTAAAATAGCCCTTAACTGAACTTTAAATAAATCAACATTATCTAGATAAATTCTAATTGCTCTATAGCCTAAAAATGGATTTTCTTCTTTTGGCAGTTTCATATATTTTAAATCTTTATCTCCACCAATATCTAGCGTTCTTATAACAAGTCTTTTATTTTCTAAACTTTCAGCAATCTTTTTGTATGCCTCAAATTGTTCTTCTTCTGATGGAAAATCTTTTGCATCCATATACAAAAACTCACTTCTTAAAAGTCCTACACCCTCTGCTGTATTATCAATTACAATTTGAATGTCTTGTGGACCACCTATATTTGCTAAAAGTTCAACCTGATGTCCATCTTTTGTTATTGCCTTTTCATTTTTATATTTTTCTAATTCATGCTTTTCTTGTTTTATATTTTCTTGATTTTTTGTTAATTCTTCGATTTTCTCTTGTTTTGGGTTTAAAAATATTTCTCCTGTTGCGCCATTTAATGCAATATAATCATTTTCTTTTATATTTTCAAAAATATGCTTTATACCAACAATTGCAGGAATTTCATTAGTTCTTGCAATTATCGCCATATGAGAATTAACACCGCCAATTTCTGTAATAATTCCAGAAATGTTTTTTAAGTTCATTTTTGCAGTATCTGATGTTGATAATTCTTTTGCAACAAGTATTGTATTTTCAGGTAATTTTGATAAATCTATTTCTTCTATTTTTAGTAATTTTGCTAATATTCTTTTTTTCATATCTTCTATATCTCTGCTTCGTGCAGCCATATATGGGTCATCCATTTCTTCAAATGTCTTTATTATTTGATTTAGCCCATTTTCTACTGCATATGCACTATTACATTTTTCTTGTTCAATTATTTTGATAGTTTCTTGAATCAAGCTAGGGTCTTGCAATATCATTAGATATGCTTGCATTATTTCTTTTTCTGTTCCATCTATATTCTGGATTAATTTTTCAATTTCACTTTCTACTTCTTTTACTGCATCATATATTTGTTGCTTTTCTGCTGAAATATCTTCAATTTTTTGTTTTTCTATCTTTAATTCATTTTCTTTTAAAATAACAGCTTTTCCAAGTCCTATTCCCTCAGAAATACCTTTTCCAACAAGCATACAATTACCTTCTTTC
>CAKOWP010000110.1 GCA_934122385.1 uncultured Clostridia bacterium
AAAAATTTAAATAATTATAAAAATCTATTGACAAAAACAATACCTAGATATACAATGTATAAAAATACATAGAATATCTAGGTATGTTTATTTTGAAGGAGGGGATAAAAGTGAAAATTAGTAAAGAATTACTAAAAGGAAGCACAACAATGCTAGTATTGGACTTATTAAAAACTCAAAACATGTATGGATATGAAATGATTAAAAAGTTAAAAGAAAAATCAGAAAATGTATTCGAACTTAAAGAAGGAACACTATATCCAATATTACATGGACTAGAAGAAAACGGATTTATAACATCATATTGGGATGAAACAACAGCAAAGAAAAGAAAATATTATGCTATAACAGAAAAAGGAAAAAAGCAATTAAAAGAGAAAAAAGAAGAATGGAAAATTTTTAGCAATGGAATAAATCAAGTACTAGGGGGTGTTTCATTTGCAAATTAAAGAATTTTTAAATACTGTATGTGAACAAATAAAATACATACCAATACGAAATAGCATATCAGAAGAATTAGAAAATCATATAGAAGAATCAAAAGAAAATTATATTCGAGATGGATTAGAAGAAAAAGAAGCGGAAGAAAAAGCAATTACACAAATGGGAAGTGCAGAAGAAATCGGAAAAAAATTAAACAAAATACATAAACCAAAACTAAACTGGAAATTATTAATAATTCTAATAGTACTTTTAGGGTTTGGAATTTTAGTAGCATTTACTAGAGCAAGTCATATAGTATCAGATGGATATGAAATGACTAATGTTATAGAAAGATATCTTTGTGCTCTAATAGCAGGTAGTATTTTTAGCATATTTATATATTTTATTGATTATACAAAAATAATGAAATATTCAAATATATTTTATGTAATTGCAACTTTATTTATTGTTTACTCATTTTTTTTTGGAATTAATGTAAGTGGACTGCCATACATATATATTTCACCATCAATAACATTTTCACCGGTTGTTATTGCAATGCCACTTTATATTATTGCATTTGTAGGTTTTTTAAATAGTGAAAAACAATACAAAAAGAATGTTACAATATTCAATAAGAATATAAATTTAAAATTTGCTAAAATAATAACATTAAGTATAATTTCTATATTTATTTTTGTAAGTATACCATCTATTGTATCAGCATTTATATTAGGACTTATTTATTTAATAATAGGAACTGTAAAATTGGTACAAACTAAAACTAATAGAAAAAGAAATTTACTAATCCTTTGGGGAATACCAATAATTTTAGGATTAATTTTATTGTTGGGTGTAATAATTGAGACACCATATATTGTTGATAGATTTGTAGCTGTATATAATCCAGAAAGTCAAGCAGATTGTTATGGATGGATCCCTTTAAATAGAAAAATAATTATAAATTCTGCTCAAACATTTGGTGAAGCAGACGATACTAGCAATGCTATAGAAATATTTGACGAAGGCACAAATTATGCGTTTATATCAATTTTAGCACATTATGGCTGGGTAGTAAGTGTTGGAATAGTAATAGCAGTTTTAGCCTTAAGTATAGAATTAATTATAAATTCAATTAAGATAAAAGAAATTAATGGAAAATTATTAATAATTGGAATGTCTAGTATGTTTATTTTACAAAGTATATTTAATATTTTTATGAATTTGAATTTAATGATTGATGCTAATTTCAATTTGCCATTTGTTTCTTATGGTAGGTTAAATCTTATTGTTAATATGATGTGTTTGGCTTTAGTGTTATCAATTTATAGAAGAAAAGATATACTTATTAAAAATAATATAAAAGCAGAAAAAATAGATTACAACTTATAATTTTATGATTGAATAAAGAAGATAGTAAAATTTTAGCAAGTGCTTGTTGATAACCACTTGCTTTTTATATATCGAAAAAGTAATAAAAAAATAATGATAAATGATAATCCTGTTAAGATAAATGGAATTGTAAACAAAAGAATATAAAGTTTTATTGATGTTTTATATTTTAAATGATATATATAAAACATCAATATTTTTTTTGCATATGTATACATTATTTTACAGGGAGGAAAAAATGAAAACAGAACTAAAGCTAACATTAAATAATTTAAAAAGCAATATAAAAAGAACGTTATTTACAATTATATCTATAATGTTATGTTCAATATTGATATTTACTACAACAATT
>CAKOWP010000111.1 GCA_934122385.1 uncultured Clostridia bacterium
CCTGGTAATTTTGCTTCTTCTAATATGTGAATATTTTCACCTTTCATTTGTCCATCTCTTACTAAAAAACATGCTGCAGCAAGTGATGCAAGCCCTGCTCCTACTAAGTATGCAGATTTGTTATCTACTCCTTCTGGTTTTCTAGGGTGAGCAAATGCTTCATAATTTCCATTACTATAATACATATTTTATTCCTCCTTTGTTATTGAATTATTATAAAAACAATTTTTAAAATTTTTCAATATACAAGTATTTTAATATGTATAATTTTTGGACAATTTTATGTTTTTGTACAAATTTTAAGAATAATTTTAATTTTGCATTTTTTCTAATGCTTTTTTGAAATCACCTTCGATAATATTGTTTAGCTTTCTTATTATTCCCTCTGGGTCCTCTTTCATACCATCTTCTATCCATTCTTGCAAAATTCCAACAAAACCATATTTATAAAAATCAGCCATAAATTTTTTATCTTCTACTTTTATATTCATTCCTTCAGACTCTTTGTCAATAAAGTCAATTAATAATTTATTTGTTTGCATATAAATAAATCTTAATAAATACTCCCTACTTATTGAGTTATATGTATTTTTTACAAATTCTTTGTTTTTTAATACATATTTGAAAATATATAAAAAACGTTGCTGCCATTCTTCATCTTTATTATCAATTTCGTCTATAACCTCGTTTTTATATATCCATTCTAATAAATCATATATGTCTTTAAAATGGTAATAAAATGTTTGTCTGTTTACTCCACATTCGTTTGTTATATTTGATATTGTTATTTTTGATAGTTCTTTTTTGGAAAGTAATTTTTTTAAAGATACTGCTAGTGCTTTTTTTGTTAGTTCTGACATATTTTCTCCTTTTCTCTTTTGGATGTTCTTTTACTTTGTTATCTCAATAATCCAATTTAATATATCTTCATATACTTTTTTATTTTCTATCTCATTTAAAATTTCATGTCTCATATTTTCATACAAATCACTGCTTATATTTGTATAACCTAAATCTTTCAAAAATTTTTGTGCCTTATACCATGCCTTAATTGATGATATAACAGGGTCGTCACTTCCTGCTATAAAATATATTGGTAATTTCAAATTGTTTTTTCTATATATTTTAGGATTATAAATATCTATCATTAATCTAATTATATTTTCAAATCCATTTAATGTGTAATCATATTGACATAGTTCATCTGCATTATATTTTTCTACAATTTCTCGATTATTGCAAATCCAACTATTTTTTAATTTGTCATCTTTGTCATATCCATTGAACATTAAATTTTTAACAAATTTACTACGATATTTTTCACCCTTAAATATTTCCATTGTTTTTACTATTGCTAGTCCTAATTTTGCATTTACATTTTTGCTTGGTGAGCCACATACTATTAGTCCATCTATTTTGTTATCATATTTTGCAATGTATTTTCTTACTATCATCGAACCCATGCTGTGTCCAAATAGTATGATTTTTTTACCATTGAATTTTTCTTTTAGATATCTTGTTAATTGATATAAGTCTTCTATTACAGCTTCTGCTTCATTTTCGTAAAAGTATCCTATATCTTCTTCATTCTTTAGACTTTTTCCATGTCCTCTGTGGTCATTTATAAAACTTGCATATCCGTTTTCTGCTAGATATTTCATAAAGTCTATATATCTTTCTTTGTGTTCGTTCATTCCGTGTGCAAGTTGCACTACTCCTTTTATTTCACCTTCTGGTTGTATTAGTAAACAGTCTATTTCTAATTCGTCAACTTCTGATATGATTTTGATTTTTTCTTCTTTCATATGTGACCTCTTTTCTTTTTATATTATTATCTTGTTCTTTTATTTATATCCTAATTTATAATGTATTTCTTTATGAATTTTTTCACATCCTTGATGTTACAATTATATAATATTTTTTTGTTTTTTAATAGCGAACATAATAAAAATTTTTGATTTTTATATTTATAGTTTTCATTTTAATATTGACTTTTTTATTTGATTTTTATATAATGCGAATATTCCTTATTTTTGAAAAAATAAAAAGCCTTGTAAATGTTACTTTACAAAGCTTTTATTTATTGGCTCCTCTTGTTGGACTCGAACCAACGACCTATCGGTTAACAGCCGAGCGCTCTACCAACTGAGC
>CAKOWP010000112.1 GCA_934122385.1 uncultured Clostridia bacterium
GCATTTTTTTCAGCTTTTGCTTTTATTATTCCATTATGATAGCATTCATTTTCTTGATTTGAAGTATATTTTATTATTATTGTTGATTTTGTGTTTTCGTTTGCAATTATTTCTATGTTGTCTATTAATACATCATTTTCATTATCAAAATTAAAATCTATTTCCGCTTCTATTTTCTCTTCTTTTATATCAGAACATTCACATAATTTTGGTATAACCTCTTCATTTTGATTACTATTTATGTTTAATTTTATTTTTTGATTTGCTCCGTGTTGTACCTGATTTGTAAATTCTTCACTTAAACCATAGACTAAATCTGTATTTGTATTATCTGCATTATCTACATTATCTGCATTTTGTTCTATATCCATTTTTGATGTGTCACCAATTATTGTTACATTTTTAAATAATGGTATAACTTCTGGAATTTCAATATTTTCAAGTTTTATATTGTTTATTCTAAAGTTTTTTGCTGTTCTAACTGGTGTTTCGTTTAATTTTACAATTTTCATTATAAATATTTGTCCTTTCAATTGATTTTTTTATATTTATGTGTTATAATATCATTCACAAAAAACCATGGAGGTACTACTATGATAAAACGGTTCATTAAAAATGTTCTTATTTTTGTAGGGATGATTTCTTTAATCTCTCTCTCCATTTTTATTGGCTTAATTATTTTTTGTAATTTATTTTTTTAAGCTAATAAAACGCCGTTTAGGAATGTCTGGAATTTAATTTCTGGACATTCTTTTTTGCCCAATATAACACTTTGAATTATGCTTACCCTATTGCCCCTTCTAATTCTAAATTAATAAGATTATTCATTTCAACTGCATACTCTACTGGCAATTCTTTAGCTATTGGATGTGCAAAACCTCTTACTATCATTGCCTTTGCATCTTCTTCTGATAGTCCTCTACTCATTAAATAGAATATTGTTTTATCACTTATTTTTCCTATTTTAGCTTCGTGTGAAAATTCAACTTCATCTGTTCTTATATCATTTGTTGGGATTGTGTCTGAAACTGATATATCATCTAACATAAGTGATTCACATGATACTGATGATTTTGAATTCTTTGCGTTTTCGTTTATTCTTACTAAGCTTCTATATGTACATTTTCCGCCGTTTTTTGATATTGATTTTGCATTTACTACACTTGATGTATTTGGTGCGTTATGAATTACTTTAAATCCATTGTCTAGGTTTTGTCCGCCACCCGCAAAAGATATTCCTGTAAATTCTGTTTTTGCACCTTCTCCATTTAATATGCTCATTGGATATAGCATTGATATTTTTGACCCAAATGAACCTGATACCCAGTCCATTTTTGCATTTTTTCCTACTATTGCTTTTTTTGTATTTAAGTTAAGCATATTTTTTGACCAGTTTTCTATTGTTGAATATCTTAAATAGGCATTGTCTGCTACATATAATTCAACACATCCAGCATGTAGGTTTACTTTATTGTATTTTGGTGCTGAACATCCTTCTATAAAGTGTAAACTTGCTCCTTCTTCCACAATTATTAATGTATGTTCAAATTGTCCGGCCTCTGGTGAATTTAGTCTGAAGTATGATTGCAATGGAACATCTACTTTTACTCCTTTTGGCACATATACAAATGAGCCGCCTGACCATACTGCTCCATGTAATGCAACAAATTTGTGGTCATTTACAGGTACACATTTCATAAAGTGTGATTTTACTAATTCTGGATATTCTCGTACTGCTGTTTCCATATCTGTATAAATTACACCTTGTTTTATCAATTCTTCTTTCATACTATGGTAAACAACTTCTGAATCGTATTGTGCACCAACACCTGCAAGTGATGTCTTTTCCGCTTCTGGTATTCCCAATTTGTCAAATGTATCTTTAATATCTTCTGGAACATCATCCCATGAACTATTTAATTTTGACTTTGGTCTTACATATGTTGCAATTTCATCCATATTTAATTCTGATAAATCTGGTCCCCATGTTGGCATTTCTAAGTTGTTATATACTTCTAATGCTTTTA
>CAKOWP010000113.1 GCA_934122385.1 uncultured Clostridia bacterium
ATCCTGAATTTGACACTTTTTAGAGAGTAAAAGACTGAAAAGTCGCTTTATAAGTGACTTTCAGTCTTTAATAGATTACTTTAAAAATACGTGTCGTTTTCTATTTTTTCAAATCTTTCAAAATTTTTTTCATTTTTTTATCAGTAGTAATTTCATAGTCAGTTCTAAACTCATATTTCTCATGCAATTTATCGGTTAAATCAGTTCTTGTATATGCTGGAATATAACCTTCTTCACCGACATACATCAAATTCATATCCCTTAAACACTTTATGATTTCTTCGCATGTATATTTTTCTTCAATTTTTTTCTCTAACAATCTATGGATTAGAAGAGCTATAAAACAAGTCATAAAATGTGCTTGTATTCTGTCATCTCTGCTTAAATACACTGGTCTTGCCTTAAGTTCGCTTTTCATTATTCTAAAGCTTTCTTCGATTTCCCATCTTCTATGATTTACTTTTATAATTTTTTCAACATCGTCCTCTAAATTTGTACAAACACCATAGAGACCATCGTATTTCTCCTCTTCTGCAATTGCATTTTGATTTATGGTAAATACTTTGTTTTCAGCAACTTCACCATCATCTGTAACGTTTGTTTTTAATATAAATCTTTTATAATCATTTTGATTACATTTATCAATTTTTATATTTTTACTTTCAATGGCTTTTCTTGCTCTTTCAATTTGTGCATTCCTTATTTTTTGTTGATAATTCTTATATTTAATTGAATATGTGACTATAAGTGCTTGCTCTAAATCATTTTCTTTTATCCAACGTTTTTTATAAAAAGTCTTGTTATAATTTGCTTTTTTACTTTCTTCGGTTTCTTCTAATTTACTAATATCATATTTTTTTGTATCTCCAATTACAGACCAATCTTTGGAATCAAGTGCCCAATCTTTTAAATATTTCTTTAATTTTTTTATTGATTGTGTGGTAATAAAAGCTCTGTCTTCTTTATCATTAAATTTTCTATTGTCATTTGATGCAAGTCCTGCATCTGTGCATACAATAAATTTTGAAAGCTCAAAATCTTTTAATATTTTTTCTTCAAGTGGGGTTAATGTTCCTTGTTCATTGGTATTTCCTGCTGTAATATTAAAAGCTAATGGAATACCATCTCCATCCATAAACAGTCCCATTTGGGTTATGGGATTTGGTCTGTGTTCCTTTGATGGACCATATTGTCTAAAACCACTTGCTTCTTCAATTTCAAAAAAGTAATTGGTACAATCATAATAAAGTACACCTTTATTCCTTTTTGAAATTTTTAAACTGTTTTTATAAAGTTCTGATTGTATAAAATCATTTTCTTTCGAAATAATTTCTAAAGATCTGTATATGTGTTGCAATTCAAAATTTGGCTGCTCAACAAATTTTTTTGATAATTGATTGATTGCCAATTTCGAAGAAGGGAATATTATTCTTCCATAAATTAATCTTGATAATATGCTATTTAAGTCATATTTGAATTGGTATTTATTTGAAATATCTTCACATATTTTATCAAGTCTCAAACTGTAATATATTTTTTCTAAAAAGAAATATCCACAATTAAATAAATTTTGTAAATCTTTTTCAATTAATTGGGTTTGAGATTTTTTTATTAAAATCTGTCTTGTGCCTTCTTGTTCTTTTTTGTTTAATTCATCTACATATTTTTTTGCCCATGTGTATGGATCTTCTCCGTTTGATTTTTGTTTTACTTCATTGGTATTTCCAATTCTTTCAATAGTTTTTGTTTTTTGTTTTCCATTTACATATATTGTTTTTATTACATAAAAGATATCTGTATTTTTGCACTTTGTTACTCGTAATCGCATAATATTATTTCTCCTTCAATTTAATATCTATATAATATCACAAGACGTAACGAAACGCAAGAAAAAAATAGAAATTTGACAAAAAAATTAAGCATTTACAATGCTTACAGAGTTTTTTATATTTAAAAAGTGTCAAATTCCCG
>CAKOWP010000114.1 GCA_934122385.1 uncultured Clostridia bacterium
AAAAGAAGCAATATTCAATTTTTCAAAAGACTACATGAACTTTTTAAATAAAGCAAAAACAGAAAGAGAATTTATAGCAGAAGCCACAAAAATGGCACAAGCAAATGGATATAAAGACATAGCAGAATTTGAAAAACTACAACCAGGAGACAAAATATACTTTGTAAATAGAGGAAAAAGTATGTATTTAGCAGTAATAGGAACAGAAAATATAGAAAATGGAGTTCATATTATTGGCTCACATGTTGATTCGCCAAGACTAGATTTAAAACCAAATCCATTATATGAAGATACAGAATTAGCATACTTCAAAACACATTACTATGGAGGAATAAAAAAATATCAATGGACAACAATTCCATTAAGCATTCATGGAGTAATCGTAAAACCAAATGGTGAAAAAATGATAGTAAATATAGGGGAAGACGAAGATGACCCAATATTTACAATAACAGATTTATTACCACATTTGGCACAAGAACAAATGGAAAAGAAACTTAAAAACGGAATCGATGGGGAAGACTTAAATGTTTTAATTGGAAGTATTCCATATCAAGATACAGATGCAAAAGAAAAAGTAAAATTAAATATTTTAAATATTTTAAATCAAAAATATGGAATAATCGAAGCAGATTTACAAAGTTCAGAATTAGAAATAATACCAGCATTTAAAGCAAGAAGCTTAGGATTTGATGCAGGCTTAGTTGCAGCATATGGTCAAGACGACAAAGTGTGTGCATACACATCACTTGCAGCAATGATGACATTAGAAAATGTTAAAAACACAGCAGTATGTATTTTATCAGATAAAGAAGAAATCGGAAGTATGGGAAATACAGGAATGGAGTCACATATGTTTGACTTCTTTATATCAGAGATGTTGAACAAATTAGGAGTAAACAGACCAAATCTATTAGACAAAGTATTCTGTTACTCAAAAATGTTATCATCAGATGTTGATGCAGGTTTTGACCCAATTTATGCATCAGTTTCAGATAAGACAAATGCGGGATTCATTGGAAAAGGAATAAGCTTAAATAAATATACAGGTGCAAGAGGAAAATCAGGAGCATCAGATGCAAACGCAGAATACGTTGCTTGGGTTAGAAATATATTAGAAAAAAATGATATTAGATATCAAATAGCAGAACTTGGAAAAGTAGACATTGGCGGTGGCGGAACTATCGCATATATACTAGCAAATAAAGGAACAGACGTTATTGACTGTGGAGTACCAGTACTTTCAATGCATGCACCATATGAAGTAACAAGTAAATTTGATATTTATTCAGCTTTTGAAACATACAAAGCTTTCTGGAAAGAATAGAAAAAATGGATTGAAGAATAAGTCTTCAATCTCTTTTTTCCGTTCACACGTAATCATTTGCACCAAAAAAGAAAACAATTGTTTTAAAAAATAAAAAAATATACCTAAAAACAAAGTTTGATTTCAAAAAAAATATATAGAACCTTACGCAACAAACAAAATTTTAAAATATTACAAATTCATAACATTTTAATTACATAAATCAGAAAAAAAAGAAAATAAATTATACAAATCCTTAGTATGCCCATTCCGTAGAATAAGTCAAATTATAAAAAATAATAAAAATACATAAAGTTCAAATGTTTTGAGCTTTTTTAAATTTGCAAAAAATGGCTAAAAATGTTATATTGTATTGTGAATAAAAATCAAATTAACAATAGTAATACGAATAATTTTAGAATAATATCAACATAAGAAATAGTAAGAAGAGAAAGGGGGTAAATAGAATATGAAAAATTTTAAAATATTAAATTTTATATTAACGTTTCTTTTGATTTCTTTTTTTTCATCAACTGTTAAAGCGTTTTCTGTATCATCGAATATTGATAATAATGTAATAAATATTGGAGAAGAAGTTACATATACTATTCTGTTTGACGAAAGTATAATAACATCAGATTTTAAATTAAGTTATGA
>CAKOWP010000115.1 GCA_934122385.1 uncultured Clostridia bacterium
ATTGAGCAAGATGCTGATATTGTTATGTTTTTATATAGAGACGATTATTATAATGAAGATAGTGAAAAGAAGAATGTAGCAGAAGTTATTATTGCTAAACATAGAGGGGGTTCAACAGGGACTGTAGATTTAGGATGGCTTGGAAGTTATACAAAATTTGTTAATTTATCAAAAAGAGATGAAGAATAAAAAGAGGGATTAGGGGACGAAAATAGGGATTGAAGACCCGTCCCCCAATCCCGTTTTTTTTAGGAGATATATAGAATGAAAGAAAAGGTTTTAGAAACAATTAAAAAATATAATTTAATAAATGATGGAGATAGGCTGGTTCTTGGCGTTTCAGGAGGGCCAGATTCTATTGCTATGTTAAATATTTTAAATGACATAAGAAATGACAAAAAACAACATATGAATTTTGATATAATAGTTGCACATGTGAATCATATGATAAGGGAAGAAGCGATAGATGACCAGAAATTTGTTGAAAATTTTTGCAAAAAAATAGGAGTTACTTTTTATGCAAAAAGTATAGATGTTCAAAAAATTGCTAATAATAAAAAAATAGGAACTGAAGAAGCAGGAAGAAATGCAAGATATGAATTTTTTGATGAAATTTTAGAAAAAGAAAATGCAAATAAAATTGCTATTGCTCATAATAAAAATGATAAAATAGAAACTATTATAATGAATATGCTAAGAGGTAGCGGAATAGCGGGTTTGAAGGGAATTGAACCAATAAAAAATAACAAATATATACGACCTTTAATTGAGTGTGAAAGATTTGAAATAGAAGAATATTGTGCTCAAAATGGAATTGAGCCAAGAATTGATAGAACAAATTTTGAAAATGTATATACTAGAAATAAAGTAAGAAATATTGTTATTCCATTCATTAAAGAGGAATTTAATCCAAATATAATTCAAACAATGGATAGACTATCTGATTTAGTAAAAGAGGAAGATGAATATTTAGAAAAAGTTGTTGAAGAAAAGTATAAAGAATATGTGAAACAAGAAGAAAAAAAGCAAATTGTAATGGATTTAAAAGGCTTTAATAAGCAAGAAAAGGTTATAAAATCAAGACTATTGCTATATACTATATCAAGACTTTTTGGAACAACAAAAGGTATAGAAAAAGTACATATAGAAGATATCATAAAATTATGTGAAAAAAATATAGGTAATAAATATTTAACTCCAAATAAAAATATAAAAGTTTTAGTAAAAAATCAAAAAATTTATTTTATAAATTTGATGTAATAATAAAATTACTTAAAAAATAATAAAATTTATTTTATAAACCAAAATTTGGCATAAGTTGACTATCCGTAATGCTTAGAGAAACAACGTTTTTTTGTAACAAAAAAGTAATACAAAAATTCTTGCAAAACCAAAATATATGTGTTATAAAATTTTTATAGTTGATAGTAGCGCAAATACTTTAATAAATTTTGTAAAAAAAATTTAAAAGCAAAATTATTAAAAGCAAGCAGAGGGAGGAATTATTTTGAAAAACGGAATTAAAACATTAGCAATGTGGCTAATAATCGGAGTAATATTTATAGTATTGTTGTCATCAATAATGACAAACACAAATACAAAACTAAAATATTCAGAATTAATTGCGAAAATAAATGAGGGAAAAGTAGAGTCAATAGTTATAGATGCAGATGGAACTTCTGCAACGGTTCAACTATCTGATGATAAAATAAAAAAACAAGTAAACATTCCAAATATGGAAAACTTTATGAATTATACTGATGAATTTATTAAAAATGGAGCATTCACTTTAGAAGAAAGTTCTGAATCAGTATTATCAATTATATTAGGTTTACTTACACCATTTGGAATTTTGATAATATTCTTTATATTCTGGTTCTTTATGATGGGTGGAGCAGCAAATGGACAAAATGGTGGAAAATCAATGTCATTTGGTAAGAGTAAAGC
>CAKOWP010000116.1 GCA_934122385.1 uncultured Clostridia bacterium
TTAGAATGGCATAAATATTGGAAAGATTATTGCGAAAACTTCTTAATTAATTTAGGAATGAAAAAAGAAAATATCAGATTAAGAGACCACTCACCAGAAGAATTAGTATTTTATAGCAAAGCAACAACAGACATAGAATTTGCTTTCCCATTTGGATGGGGAGAATTATGGGGAATTGCTGATAGAACTGACTATGATTTAACACAACATATGAACCATTCAAAACAAGATTTATCATATCAAGACCCAGAAACAAACGAAAAATATGTACCATATGTAATTGAACCATCATTAGGAGCAGACAGAGTAGTTCTTGCATTTTTATGCAACGCATATGATGAAGAAGAAATTGCAGAAGGTGATACAAGAGTTGTATTACACTTGCATCCAGCACTAGCACCTTACAAAGTTGCGGTACTTCCATTATCTAAAAAATTATCAGATAAGGCAGAAGAAGTTTATAGCAAACTTGCTAAGAAATTTATGTGTGATTATGATGCTGCAGGTTCAATTGGTAAACGTTATAGAAGAGAAGATGAAATTGGTACTCCATATTGCGTAACTGTTGATTTTGATACTTTAGAGGATGAGTCAGTTACTGTTAGAGATAGAGACACAATGGAACAAGTTAGAGTTAAAATTGATGATTTAGAAGCTTGGATTGCAGAAAAAATTGAATTCTAATATTAAATATTTTTTATAAAAATCACTAGGAAAGGTCGAAATGGCTGATTTTCAGTGATTTTTTCTTTACATTTTGAAAAAATGGTGATATACTTTTACTTAATATTAGCAAAAGCTAATTAAATTTTTTAATCCTGTTTTTACAGGTTATATATATAATCTTAATAAATAATTATTTTTTAAGGAGGTATCAGTATGTATACAGATGTAAATCCAATGGTTACAGGATATCAATTTTTCTTTGAAAAGGAAGAAAATGAAAATATTCTAGAAGAAGAGCGGAAAATAAAAAATCTCCGTGTTGATTACTTGGCTGATGGTGAATTTGTCTATTATGAGGAGTTTGGAGCCGTAGATGAAAAAACTGTCGAAAAAATTCAGCAACATTTAAATAAAGCAATAATGATTAATTTAAATGTTTTTGACAGTTGGACAGAGGTTCAGAAAAACTTAAAGAGAAACAAACTTCTTGGCGTTGCTAATATGTTTAGAATTGATGTTCTGGACAATAAGGAAGAAATTAATGTGACTTTTATCAGAAGTGGATACAAAATTGCAAATTCTATAGTTAAAGATGTATCTACAGAGAGAATGAAAAAAATAAAAAGAATAATTTCGGAAAACATGGTGTACAATTTGACTTGTACACAACAATGCCAGGCTGTAACATGGCTTGATTTATTAGCCATCATTTAACCAATAGTATAAAAACTAGGCATTAATTTGCCTAGTTTTTTGTCTTAGTTAAATAAATTTTTCTCATACAAATCTTCAATATAAACATCTTTTTCTTCAAAATTATCAACAAATCCTACTTTAGCAATATCACGCTTTTCATCAACACCTTGAATCCAAACAGGTCGCTCGTCATAAAAAACATCAGATTTTTCTTTATTATTTAAAATAGAATGAACTCTTTGTAAATCCATATTACCATCTCCTACAAATATATTTAATAAAATTATATCCAAAATAGTATAAAATATAACTTGGTGAAATAAAATTTATTGACTTATTTAAGTAATTAGTATAAAATAATTGACGTAATTAATAAGCAAGAGAAAGAATTTAAATTTATATCAAAACTTATTTTATAAATTTAAATAAAGGAGGAGAAAAACAAATGAACATAAAATATAAAGGAAGAACAAGAAAAATTGAAA
>CAKOWP010000117.1 GCA_934122385.1 uncultured Clostridia bacterium
TCAATACCATTCATAAATTTTTTCATTCCACCTTTACTCTTCATTTGTTTCATCATTTTTTGTGTCATTTCATAAGATTTTATGAATTTATTTATGTCTTGTACTGTTGTTCCACTACCCTTTGCAATTCTAATTCTTCTACTTGCATTTAAAAGTTTTGTATTTCTTTTTTCCCTAGGTGTCATGGAACAAATAATTGCTTCTATTTTACCAAATTCCTTGTCATCAATTTTGATATCTTTAAATTGATTCATACCAGGAATTAATTTTAATAATGATGAAAAAGAGCCCATTTTTTTCATTTGTCTAATTTGAGCCAAATAATCATCTAAATCTAACTCACTCTTTCTCATCTTCTTTTCTAATTTTTCAGCCTCTTCTAAATCAAAAGCCTCTTCTGCTTTTTCTATAACTGCTAAAATGTCACCCATTCCTAAAATTCTTGATGCCATTCTATCTGGATGAAAAACTTCTATATCACTCATTTTCTCACCAGTTGCAGCAAATTTTATAGGTCTGCCAGTAACTTTTTTAACTGAAAGTGCCGCACCACCACGGGTATCACCATCTAATTTTGTTAGAACGATTCCATCTATTCCAACTTTTTCGTTAAATGTTTCTGCAACATTTACAGCCTCTTGACCAGTCATAGAATCTACAACTAATAATATTTCATGAGGTTTTACACTCTTTTTAACATTTTGTAATTCTTCCATTAACTGCTCGTCTATTTGTAAACGTCCAGCCGTATCTAGAATAATTACATCATTCAATTTTGACATTGCCACATTTATTGCTTGTTTTGCAATATGTACAACATCTTTTGATTGTTCATTTGCATATACAGGAATATTTAATTGTGCTCCAACAACTTGTAATTGCTTGATAGCTGCTGGTCTATAAACATCACATGCTACTAATAATGGCTTTTTACCTTGTTTTCTAAATAGATTTGCAAGTTTTCCAGATGTTGTTGTTTTACCTGAACCTTGAAGTCCAACCATCATTATTATTGTTGGTGGATTTGGTGAAAAATTGACTTTGCTTTCTGTTCCACCTAAAAGTTCAACTAACTCATCTTTAACTATTTTTACAACTTGTTGTCCTGGAGTTAATGATTTTAAAACATCTTGCCCCAAGGCTTTTTCTTGAATATTTGCTATAAATTCTTTTACGATTTTATAGTTTACATCTGCTTCTAATAACGCAAGTTTGACTTCTCTTAGCATTTCTTTTAAGTCTGAGTCTGTAATTCTTGCTTTTCCTTTAAATTTTCTTGTTATTTCTTGCAATCTAGAAGATAATCCTTCAAAAGCCATAAGTTTTTTCATTCCTTCCTAGTTCTAATTAATTTGGAAAAGAATCGTTATTTGGCTAGGCAAACAAGATTTAAATTTATGAGGCGTGCGTGTGCACGTTGATTAAATTTAAATTTAAGTTTAACAACGCCAAATGATGATTATTTTTCAAATTATACTAAACAATTTAATTCTTTTTTAACACTCTCTAAGATTTGAGCAACCTTTTTATCAGATGATGTTTTTTCTATTTTTGTTAGTTCTGATAGTACGTGCTCTATTGTTTTTTCTTGATTCGACATCCTTTTCATAAATAACAACTTCTCTTCGTATTCGAAAAGCTTTTTCTCCCCTTTCTTTATTATGTCTCTAACCGCTTGTCTTGTTATTTGGTTGTTTTCTGCTATTTCTGATAGTGACAAGTCGTTATTGTAGTAGTCATTTAAGAAGTCAAATTGTTTTTGGGTTAACAATTTTCCATATAAATCACACAATATACTTATTTCTACGTTTTTTTCCATAATAACTACC
>CAKOWP010000118.1 GCA_934122385.1 uncultured Clostridia bacterium
ATGAATAAAATGATGACTTGGTATGGTATTCAAATGAAAACTATGGTTGATGATACTACTTCTAAGCTTTCTGAATTGCTTATGAAAGGTACTAATATGGGTATTATTGAGGGTCGTCGTTTGCTAAATCAGAATCAAAATATTGAACCTGATGTTAAAGATATCTTGAATGATTTTGTTGTTATGCAAGAAGATAGTGTTGAGACTTTGAAAAAGTATTTGTAATTATTAAGCAGCCAATAAAATATTGACTGCTAACTTTTGCTTTTCCTAATATTTATGCTAAAAAGATTTTTATTTATCTTCTAAATTGATTTTTTTTATTTCTTCATATGTTAGTCCTGTAAATTTAATTATCTTATCTATTGGCATATGTTCTTTTAACATTTCTTTAGCTATTTCTATTTTTCCGTTCTTTTATTCCTTCCTTTTTGCCTTCCTTTTTACCTTCTTTTCTTCCGCTCATATCTTCCCTTTTGGATTCCGTTCTTCTTTTCCAGCTTCAAAAAAATTATGCTCACTTGTTAATCTATTATATTCCGCCATTAATATAGAATTATGTCTTTCTCTTTCCTTTGGGTCTGCACTTATAAAGTCTAAAGCTCTTATTGCTTTTTTTATTTCTTTATTTTCTTTCTCTGCCAAAATAATCCCCTCCTCATTTTGTGTAAATATACACATCCATTGGTCTAATTTTGTAAATTTTGATGGTTCTTTTTTCTTATACTTAGGTAATTCTATATAATGAAATTCTATGTATTTTGATGCAATTTCGTCTTCCTCTTTATATCCCATATTTACATATTCTTCTGGTAATGTTTCATCAAATTTTACTTTTCCTACACTATGGTAACTATTCCTTTTTAAGAAATTATAATTTGTTATAAATATTACTATGCTCTTTTTTAATTTTATATATTCTTCTCCTTCTTGTAGCTGTTCCGATATCATTTTGCCTAAATATTCTGTTCCTCTTTCTTCTGTATTTTTCTCATCTTCCATTTGCATCTCTATGTCAAAAATTGTTCCATCATCTATTTGAGCTTTTATATCTAATAGTCCTCGTTTTTCATCTTTTTCGTATGGTATTATTTCTGGATTTTTTATTTCTACTTCTTTAATGTCCTTCTTTAAAATTGCTTCCAAAAAATCTTTTAATATACTTTCATTTCCTTCAAATGCAAATACTCTTTTAAATATATAATCATTTGTAATTGGTAATCTTTCTACTTTGTTTGTTTTTTCTTTTACCATATACTGTCCTTTCTAATTATACTAAATATTTTTGCTTTTGGCAATACTATTTAGTAAATATTTATTAATTGTATTTACAATTTTTTTGACAATTTGCACTATAAAAAATGCACCTCCATCCTTGTCTTATTTTTTCAATACTTTTGGGTATTTTCGATTTAAATTTTGAACTTAATTTTTAATCTTAAAATTTAGAAATAATAAATTAGATTAAATTAATTAAAATATTTTTGTCTTTCCAAAGTTGCTAGATTTTATTTTTGTTTTAAAATTCAATTTCAATTTTAAAAATTTTGACTATGCAATTGTCAAATAAATTGCATAGCCATATATTACCATAATTTTATGTTACTTGTCAATAAAAAGTTTTCGACAAAAAACGACCTAAATTGTTAAATTATTATAAATTTTATAATCCCTTAATATTTTCCTTACATAATTATTTGTCTCTTTATACGGAATATTCTGGACATCCGAACCATCTGCCTTTATTATCCCTTTTTCTATCCAAGTGTCAACTGTGCCAATACCAGCATTATACGCTGTTATTGCAATTTCAACATTTCCATATTT
>CAKOWP010000119.1 GCA_934122385.1 uncultured Clostridia bacterium
TGTAACGATAAATCTATGATGAAAAAGAATAAAAAAATTGAAAAAGATAAAAATATAAAAAGAAAACAAAAAGGAGCTGATAATAAATGCTTTTAGAAATAATAAAATTTATCATATATTCAGGATTAATAGTACTGATTTCGAAATATGTACTAGTAACGACATTAAGAAAATTAGCGGAGGCTTTAAACTTAAAAGCAAAAACCGTTGGAGATATAGCGGGATATGCAACATCAGTACCAGAACTATTAACAATAACAACTTCAAGCCTAAGAGGTTTAACAGGTGCAAGTGTTTATAATATTTTAAGTTCAAATGTAATTAACCTAATTCAATATTTAGGTGCAATTTTGTTAAACAAAAACACATCAAAATTACGAAATAGAGCCATAATAACAGATTTAGTACTAGTATTTTTTACAATAGCAATACCAATTGTTTTTCTAAAACTTGATATAGAATTAAAATTAGCAGTAGTGCCATTATTTATTATTCTGTATAGTTTATTCAGAGTTTTAAATAACCATGTTCACAAATTATATTTAAAAAACGAAGATGGGGAACTTGAGGAAGAAATTGAAGAAGAAAGAAAAGAAGAAAAGAAGAAGCCTAAAAAAGTGTTGTTATATGTATCAGTTTTAATTATAACAGGAATTTTATTATTTGTTATAGGAGAGCTATTAGGAGATACACTTGAAAATTTGTGTAATATATTTGGCGTTTCAGAGATTATTGTTGGAATTTTATTAGGTTTTGTTACGAGTTTACCAGAATTGATTACTTTTTTTGAATCTCAAAGACATTATAAAAAAGTTGAAGATGATATGCTTGGAGTTGTTGAGGCTACTAATAATTTGCTTACTTCTAATATATTGAATTTATTTGCGATTCAGACTGTTGGAATTTTGATTTCAACAATAATAATTGAGTAGAAGTTGCAATTTCATAAGGCTGTGAATTGTAATAAGTAGAAAATAAATGATATAAAAAATTATAAAAGGTGTTGACAAAATAAAAGATGTTAGTATATAAATAAGTAAACAAATGAATTTTTAAGTTGCAAAGGAAGGAAAAAGATATGGAAAAGGATGTTGAAAAATTATATTATGAAAGAGTAAAAAATTATGTTGCATTAAAACCTGAAAGTACAAAGGTACAGGTAAGTGCATTTACGGGGATTCCAATTGATTTTATAGAAGATGGAATAGCTAGTGGAAAATTTGATGAGTATAATGGATACTTAAGAATCGCAAGAAAAAATGGAATGAATTCTCAAAGAAGAAATGAATTAGCGAGAAAATTTGCAGAGGGACTTCATCAAGAAGTTGAACCTTTAAACATGGAAAAATATAAAGGGCCAGAATCTCAATTAGTAGTTGACCTACAGAAAAGGTATGGGACTGGTAATAAAGATAATGACTGGAATCGTTAAATACTAAAAATAAAAAACAATGGAAAAAGTTCACATAGTGGAAGAGTTTCATTGTTTTTTATATATTAGTAAATTTTCCTAATATATAAAACTATATTGCATAGAAAATTTATTTCATAAATTTGTTCTATTCTTTGAAAGTTCTCCGAACTTCCTATAATATAAATACATTGCACAGAAATTTGCATAAAGCAAAATTCATGTACAAACAAAGACACGGTTTTAAAGATGTTGTAAAGTGTTCACAGGTATTTTAAGGACTTTCTCTACTGAACTGTAACTGTTCACAAAAAATTCACAAAAAATTTTAGCAAAAGGTATTGACAAGTGCTAAAAAAGGATATAATATATAACAAGATTAGCAAACAAACAAAAAGAGTGCT
>CAKOWP010000120.1 GCA_934122385.1 uncultured Clostridia bacterium
ATAAATTCTTGCACAAGGTTACTGTCTTGATATTCGTCAATTGCAATTTCTTCGAATTTTTCTGTGTATTTTTTTGCAACTTCTGTTTTTATTATTTTTTCGTGGTTTTGCCCATTTTCATCAGTTGTTGTTTCTACATCTTTTACCAATATATTTAAAGCAAAATGTTCTATGTCCGTAAAATCTACTATGTTTTTATCTCTTTTCTTTTTTGAAAATATATCATCAAATTCTATAATTAAATTTTCTAGTTTTTTCAAAATATCATACATATCAAATATATCTTGATTTGACTGTCTTGAGTCTGATACAAATATTTTGCCTGCTTTTTTCTTGAATTTATCTTTTACACTATCTCTTATTTTTTTTGCTTCTTCTTTAATTTCTGATTCTACTTTTTTTCTTGACCATGCAATAAATTTTATATTTTGAGCAATTTCATATGCTTTATTCCAATCATTTAAGTTTTCTTTTAATGTTGTTAATTGCTTAATGTCTGACTCTATTATTTGTTTGAAAATTTCTAGTTCCTTTTCATATTCCATTCCTTTTACAGCATCTTCAAGTATCACTAAATCATCTGTTAGTTCTTCGTCCATTTCTTTTAGCAATACTTTGCCCCATGGAGTTTGACTAAAATCCTTGTCTAATTCGTCTTTAATGTTAAACATCTCTATCTTCTCATTTAGCCATTTTAATGGATATGGACTTGAGCTTATATAACTATAAATACTTAAAATTAAATCTTTTAAAGGTGTATCGTCTCTGTAACTTGTATATGTATTTATAAGTTTTGTAAAATCTTTGTCTTCTGAAAGATACTTATTTTCAAATAATTCGTCTAAAATTTCTTGTTTTAAAAGCTCTATTTCTGGCGTGTCTGCAATTCTAAAATTAGGCGATACATTTTCTAATTCATAAAAGTTGTTTTTTACAACATCTAAACAAAATGAGTCTATTGTACAAATGCTTGCCATATTTAATAGCGTAATTTGTCTTTGCAAATTTTCATTTTCCGGGTCTTCATCTAATTTTTTGTATATTGCATCTAGTACTCTTTCTCTCATTTCTGATGCAGCTGCATTTGTGAATGTTACAACTAATAATTTGTCTATATCAATATTTTCATTTATTGCTTTATTTATAATTCTTTCTACTAGCACAGCTGTCTTTCCGGCTTCCTGCTGCTGCTGCTACTAATAGATTTGAGTTTTTTTCATATATTGCTTGTTTTTGTTCTTTGGTCCAGTTAGGCATTCTTTATTTCTCCTTCCATGTCGTTTTGGGGACGGTTCTGTTTGAGACATCGGTTCCAAATGGGACATTTTCTATATCTTCTGCAATCTATTTTTCCATGTAAATATGTTGATAGTTTTTCTCCATTTATTAAATTTTCTTTTTGTTTTTTTGTTAGATTTTTTATTTGATATTCTAATTTACATGCTAGCGATTTGTCTTTACTTTTCCATGCCGCTTCTAATTTAACAGCATTATGTGATTTTGTATATTTTGCTCCATTTTTACTTTTGGTTTTATGTTCATTAAAACGTTTATCCAAGTTGCTTGTCATTCCTGTGTAAATTGAATTATCTTCACATCTTATCATATATGTATAGTACATTTTCTTTTTTTAGGTATTTTTATTTACCTTTTATTCCTCCTATGTTTTTC
>CAKOWP010000121.1 GCA_934122385.1 uncultured Clostridia bacterium
TCCAAGTATCATTCCAGACATAGCACAGGCTTTTTCAAAGAAATATATTAATTCACCAATATTTTCTTCATCAAGATCCTCTATGGTTAACATTATGTTTGGAACATCTCCTGTAACATGTGCCTTTACTGTTCCTTCCATTGCTTTTTTATTAACATAGTCAAGTGTTTTTCCAGCTAAATAATTTAACCCATCTAAATTATCTTCATCTTTATTTATTGTTATATCTGATTTTGAATTTTCTATTGATATAACTGTTTCAAATAAATTTCTTCTTCCCTCTTGAATATATTGCCCCATTGAATGTAAATCTGTTGTGAAATCTACACCTGCTGGGAAGATTCCTTTTTGATCTTTTCCTTCGCTCTCTCCATAAAGTTGTTTCCACCATTCTGTAAAATAGTGCATTTTTGGTTCGTAATTTACCAATATTTCTGTGTTTTTATATAATTTATATAAAATATTTCTTGTAACAGCATATTTATAGCATTCATTATATTTTAAATTTGGGTCATCATATCTTTCTTGTGCATTTTTAGCACCTTGCATTAATTTATCTATATCAATTCCTGCTGTTGCTATTGGTAATAGACCAACTGCAGTTAGTACTGAATATCTTCCACCGACATTGTCTGGTATAACAAATTTTTCGTATCCTTCATTGTCAGCAAGTGTTTTTAATGCTCCTCTTTCTTTGTCTGTTGTTACATATATTCTACTTCTTGCCTCATCTATTCCATATTTATTTTCTAGTATTTCTCTAAAAATTCTAAATGCAATTGCTGGTTCTGTTGTCGTTCCAGATTTTGATATTACATTTACTGAAAAGTCTTTGTCTCCAATGTATTCAATTAATTCATTGATATAGTTAGGACTTAAATTATTTCCTACATATAGTATCTGTGGATATTTTCTTTGTTTGTCTGTAAGCATGTTGTTAAATGTACTTGTTAATGCTTCAATAACTGCTCTTGCTCCTAAATATGAGCCTCCTATTCCTATTACTACTAATATATCTGATTCTTTTTTTATTTTTTTTGCTGCTTTTTTTATTCTTGAAAATTCTTTTTTGTCGTAGTTAGTTGGCAATTCTAACCATCCTACAAAATCTTTTTCGTCATTTGCTTTTTGATGTAGTTCTTTGTGTATGTTTTCTACTTGCTCTTTATATTCCATTATTGATTTCTGCGATATTCCTGTGTTTTTTAAATTTAATTTTATCCCTGACATATTTTTTCCTACCTTTCCTAAGGTTCTAATCAGGTTTAGAAAGAATTAAATTTTGACAAGGAAAATTTTATTTAAAAAGCAAGGGCGCATACATTTGTATGTAACCGCGTTTTAAATGAAATTTGACACAGTCAAAATTATAATTATTTTTAAACCTATCAACCCTCTTTCGTTTTTTCACATTATATATGATTTATTTTATAAATTCAATACCAAAATATATAATTATAATTTTCATATAAAATTCATAGTTACAATTTACAGCCTTAGAAATTTTTTAACAATATTTTTGTAACCAATTTTCTATTTTTTCATAATATGTATTATACAAAGGAAACAAGGAAAAACACAAAAAGAAAACAGTTTTTGCTTGGAAAGGGGGTCTAGACTATGCCAGAGAACAGAGGTTGTGGTGGCGGATTCGGATTTGGTGATGAC
>CAKOWP010000122.1 GCA_934122385.1 uncultured Clostridia bacterium
GAGTGCTGGAAATCAAATAATTGCAAATGGTTTTGAGAACTTTGATTGGCTTGAAGTTGGAAAAGGAGCTTTAGCTGGTGGTATTGCAGGAGGTATTGCAGGTGGAATATTTGGTGGAATTCAACATGTGTTATCTACTAAAAAAATTGCAGATGGTGTGTCTGGTATAAGTAAAGCAAAAGCTAGACTAGATGATGCACTTAAGCCATTGAGTAATGTTAAAAAAATAGCTAAATCGCCATTTGGTGGAACAAATCTTGCTAAATTTGTAGGAAATGTTGCTAGTAATTATAATAATGCATATAGTGCATATATTGTAGCACAAGGAGTGCATGATATAGTAAGAGTTGCCGCTAGTGCTTCATATTTTCTACTTGAGAATTTAACCAGTGATTTAATCGGACGATTGTTTTAAGAAAGATAAATGGTGAGAGTATGAAGTTTGAGTTTAAAAAAGTAGAATTTAAAAAAGTTATATTTACTGATTGTCAAATAATAATAAAAAAGCGAAAACAAAATATAGTTATCCCTTTAAACAAAATAGATAGAATTTTGTATGCAAAATGTTCTATAAAAAATTATTTGTCTTTAGGTTTTGGAGATTGGAGAGTCCCTGGTGGATTATATATTTATTTAAAACAAAAAATTAATAATAAAAAAATGTACTGCTTTTTCATTAAATATGATGATCTAATTAAAATACCTGAAAACATTTTCAAAAGAATTAAATTTTATGATCAATATGATTCTTGGTTTTGAATGTGTATTTATAAATTGGATTTAAAATATTGATTTTTGGTAATACTTAGAATTGAATTTTTGATTCATTTTTAAGTGCGATTGGGGTAGCCTATTGCATTGGAATTATTGTGAAAATAGTTATGTATTAAAAAAATATATATTCCTAAGAAAATCAAATTGGTATTTTAAATTTTAACTTTTGGTATATGGAGGAAACTTCATATACCTTTTTTTATTGGTTATAAAAGATTCAGGAACAATTATGCTAAGAGCATATACTGATGCCAAAACTGATAAGCAATATTTCTTTGAAGGAAAGAATGATAAGCAAACCTTAGGCTTATATCGTAATGCAAATAATAAGCTATGCTTAGATTTAGATGGAAAAGTTGTAGAATCTTCTCTTACCGTTTCAACTGGCTCTTGGCATACAATAGGAATTTCTTATGATACTGAAGATCCTAATGATTCACAGGTAGTATTTAAGTATAAGAATATCAGGTTCTTTGTGGATGGAATTATAGATACAAAACAGGTTCAAACATGGTTTAATTACAGTAGCTTATCATTTATGATAGGAAGAAGTCATAATGAAATTATGATTAATAATATTTACAATTCATATCCATTATATGGTCAAATTGAAATGCTAGTTGTATCAAATTATTATGTATCAGAGGCTACTTTAAGAAACTTAGCTAGTGAAATGTTAGGAATTACTAAGACAAATGAATATGATCAATTTGATAGATTTAAATATAAGAGTATAGAAAATGGTAATGTAATTGTATCAAATGAATATAGTTTTAAAAATAGTACAAATACATCAAATGTAGTATCATCTGAAAAAATTATATTAAATAATACAGCTTTAACAAGAAAATATGAAACAAACGCTATCAATAATGTAACAAGTATT
>CAKOWP010000123.1 GCA_934122385.1 uncultured Clostridia bacterium
CACATACTGGTATACATCCTATATGGTTTTCACTCATTAATTTTGCTACCTCAGTTATTTTAGTTTCTGGTTTTACGTAACATACATCGTCACACATACAGTCTTTTACTTTCATTTTGTAATTCTCCTTATATAATATATTTAGGTTTTTATTGTGGCTTTACCTATAAACCTTTTGGAACAAAAGTAGACATTAATAACATTTATACTTATAAAAGTATTTTGTCTGCATTTTTATTCATTCACAAAAATTGAAAATTTTAAGCTTTTTTGCTGTTAGTTTTCATTTATTATTATTTGTTGAAATAAAAAAAATATGCAAAATTTAATTTGCATATTTTCAAAAATTTTCCATTTTAAACATTTGAGGTGGAATTTTAAATTTTTCCACCTCTTTTACTTCTAGTCAAGTATCGCATCAGATACAAGAAAGTTAAATATATATTTAATATTTTCCCATTCTTCTTCTGTAATCTCTTGATATTCGTCAGTTCCTCTCATTTCTGCCAAAGTCAATTCCATTGACTTGCCAATAGACCATAATTCATTTCGTCTAATGCGTCCGGGCATTTGCTCATCTGGATTTGAATACTTTTTCCATTCAACTAAAAGATTTTTTAACTTTTCGTACATAGATATTCCTCCTGTACATATGTGCTTTACTACGTTGTTACTTATTCAGTATAACATTTTATGTTAATTATGTCAATATCCAAATTGTGGTCTTGGTGGACGTGGCCCTGGTCCTGGTGGGTTTGGCATTGGCGGTCTAAATGGTAGTCTACGTCTATTTAATAGTTCACGTATTAATAAGATTTTTATTAAATCTCTTAGTCCTCTGTCAATTTGTCTTGTTTCTCTATTTATGTGTTCCGTTTCAGATACTTTAACTACAGGTTTTTTATTTATTGAAGTTGTTGTATTTGCTGTTTTTACTGTACTCATATCATTTGTTAAATTAATATTTACTTGCGTTTCATTCCTTGATTCCAAAGCATAATAAATTTCATCTGTCATATTTTCAATATCTTTTTCTGTAATATTTTCTGCTCTTACATTATTGCATTTGGTTGTAACCATTGGATACACAATTTTATATATTTCAGGATAGCTATTTTCTAATTCTATATTGTTTCCAAATATATTTATATTAGTATTAAACGTTGGATTTCTATATTCCTGATATTCTGGATATTCCAGTTGCTCATTGTTTTGCTCATATAGATTTCTTGATGGATATCCTAAAATGCTTCTTATGTAATCATCATATGTTTCGTTATACATGTTAAACCTCCCTCATTTGCTAATTTATTAATATTTTTAATATATATTAAAAAGGTTGTATAACTTCCTAATATAAAATCAAATTTATTCTAAATTAGTTTTGTATATCATATGAAGGAGATTCTTATTTTGTTAAATTTTTATTATTTTCATTATAAATTTTTTCATGGATACATCTAAATTTTATTTACTAAATCTTTAAATTGATTACCTCTGTCTGCAAAATTTTTAAACATATCAAAACTTGCACTTGCCGGTGAGAATAGTACAATATCACCTTTTTTAGCTGATTTTTTTGCAATTTCTATTGTTTGCTCTAATGTATCACACATATTTATATTAATTTTTTTATTTTCTTTTTCTGC
>CAKOWP010000124.1 GCA_934122385.1 uncultured Clostridia bacterium
CTCATTTATTTGTTTTAAAGCTTCTTCTCCATCATAAGCTTTATAAATTAAATAATTTTCTTTTTCTAAATATATTTTTATTGCTTTTACTATTTCTTTGTCATCGTCTACTACTAGTATGTTATACATAAAATTTTCTCCTTTATAACTTTTTCTTCATTATTATAACATGTTTTGAGCTATTTCGGAATATCTGTTTTATTAATTTTTTATTAAAAACTCTTTTATTACTTTTCCAAAAATATTGCACATTTATTTTTTTAATGATATTATAAAAATAATGAAAGGAATATTACAATGGAAAATAATAAAGAAATAATATTAAATGAAAAATTTGACTTCTATGATCAAACATATCTAAAAACATATAATTTAAATAAATCTATTCAATATCAATTAAATATTTTAGATTCATTAGATTTATTCACTCGAAAACATTCTGAAAATGTTGCTACTGTAACTTGTAATTTATGCAAAAAATTACATTGCACAAAAGGCTTTACAGAATATTGTGTAACATGTGCATATATTCATGACATAGGAAAAATGTTTATTCCAAGTGAAATCTTGCAAAAACCATCTGTTTTAACTGATAAAGAATTTGAGATTATGAAAACCCATACTACTTTAGGATATCAACTTTGTTTAAAAGATAAAGCTCTAAGACCATATTATGCAGGTCCATATTATCATCACGAAGCTCTTGATGGTACAGGATATCCTCAAGGACTAACAAAAAAAGATATTCCATATGAAGCTCAAATAATAAGAGTTGCAGATGAATTTGATGCTATTGTTAGCAAAAGACAATATAAATCACATATAAATATTTCAGATGCTTTAAAAATAATTATAAGTAATACACAACCATCCCCTAATGCTCCTATTGGCACAGGATATACTACTGCTGGCAAAAATAATAAATTAGTTGTAAAAAAATTAATAAAAGTTGTTATTGATGATACAGAATATGAAATTGCTTGTACAATGAATTATGTTAAATATTTAAAACAAGAAATTGATAGACATAAAAAGATTTCTGATTTAATTAATAAAATGAATTCTTCTAAAAAACAAATTGATATTGATTTTTATAAAGAATATATACCTTGCTTATTTAAAAACAATGAAAATTTTGAGAATTTTAATAAAATTCACCAAGAATATTTAACTGCTTATGATTTAAAACAACAAACAGTAAAAGATTTGTTTGCAGAAATAGATAAAATAAAAAAATTAAAAGTTTAAAAAAACCCAATATTACATTTGTAATATTGGGTTTTTTTATTCCACATCATGTCTTGCTAAAATTCTAGCAGGCCTTTTTCTTAGAATTTTAAATAATGGTAATAATCCAACTAATATATTAACTCCAAATATAATCAAAACACTTAAGCCTATTGTTTGAAAATTAACAATAAACAATCTTGATGCTGATTGAATTTTAGTAATTGATGACAATATATATGTCATAAGTGCAATTCCTGGTACACTTCCAAATACAGTGATAGCAATAATTTCACCCAAGAACATTCTATATATATCTGATTTTTTTACTCCAATTGCTCTAAATACACCAATTTC
>CAKOWP010000125.1 GCA_934122385.1 uncultured Clostridia bacterium
TGTACTATGTCAAGATAGTAGACACGAAAAAAATTATTTTTTATTTTATATTTTTAAAAGTGGACACAGCCAACCTTTTTTATCGCTTTTTATTTTCAAAAGTAGACATTGACCTCTTTTTTATCATTTTTTCTGTTTTAAAAGTAGACACACGACTCTCAGTTAGCTATTTTTCAGTGTTTTCATTTTTCTTCATTTTCTTCTGAACAAACTTTGGTATCTCTGTTAGCTCTCTTTTTGAAAAAGTGTCCTTTTTCTCAATTTCACCTTTTCTAAAACGTCTATAATAATTATCTGGTGTATCATATCCTAGCGAGAAACATGGTCTTTGACTATTATAATACTTTACATATCTTTTTATTATCTCAACAATCTCATCTCTGTCTCTGCATTTTTCAAGCTTAAAGTCAATATATATTTCTTCCTTTATCCATCCATTTAAAGATTCATTTACTGGATTATCTGTTGGCTTTCCTGCTCTTGACATTGACCTAACTATATTTTCGTCTTTTATTAATTCGTTATACGCTTTTGAAGAATATACTGAACCTTGATCTGTATGTATTATTGTTGGCTCTTTATTCCCCTTTAAAAGCTCTACAACATCTTTTAAGCCATCTATATATTGTCTTCTATCCCCTCGCCTTTCAGCTATTTTAAACGTTAATATTTGTTTTGTAAACACATCAAAATAAAATGTGACTTCTATGTAGAAATACCATACTTTAAATGCTGTCATATCTGATACTATTACTTGTCTTGGTCTATCCACTGTTTCCCATGTTGTAAATATTAAATTTGGATATTTGTCTTTTACTTTTCTTGGCTTATAATGTACTTGATGTTTGCTTTCTGCCTTTATTCCCAGAAATTTGAATGCTTTATAAATATAACCATCACTATATTTTTTGTTGCAATTTATTTTTATATACGCATTTACCCACCTATGTCCATGAGATGGGTGTTCTTCATGTACTTTCTTTACGATTTCTATCATCTCATCTCTATTGTAATCCCTATCTGTCTTTTCGTGATTTTTCCATTTATAATATCCAGAACGGCTTACTCTCATTAAATCACACAAATCCTTTACATCATAATCCCTTGAAAGTAATTGAATTATTTCGAATTCTTGGGTTTTAAACGAATGTATTCCAGTGTTCCATCCTTTTTCTCCTGAATCATATAATTTTTTTTTAATCTTTCATTTTCTATACGCAATTTTAATATTTCTCTTTTATAAGCTTCTTCTGTTCTATTAATCCCTTCTGGTAAAACATCTAGCATTTTATTGTCTGCTCTTGCTAAACCTTCTAAACCATTTTCTTCATATTGTTTTAACCATTTTTTAAATGCTGATATTGAAACATTATTTGTTGTGCAAAAATCTTGCATCTTTATTGTTTGATTGCCTTTGTATCTTTTTATTAATACTTCCTTTTCTAATGGATTTAAATGTGACATAATAGACTCCTTTCTGTCAAATTTTTATTTTAAATAATTCTATCACACTCATTAATTATTTAAAACTTTTTTCTGACTGTCCGTGTCTACTTTTTATAATACAATA